>JAZTYE010000075.1:0-4206 GCA_045636765.1 Candidatus Egerieisoma sp. | reverse complement strand
ATGCCTATTTCCTTTGATGGCAATGTAGAACAATATGCCGGCCGTCTCAATAGAGATTATGATGGGAAAAAGGATGTCATCATTTTTGACTACATAGACAAACATATTCCTGTTCTGGAGAGGATGTATCATAAACGTCTTCGTACATACAAAAGAATTGGATATGAAATCTGCTCAGAAATAAAGGATAATCTGAATGTAAGCAACTCCATTTTTGACAGCTCAAATTATAATGATGTATTTGAAAAGGATATTGCACAAGCTTCAAAAAGTATTGTTATTTCAAGTCCATATTTGGGCGGAAAAAGAGTGAGCTGGTTTATTGACTTATCCTCTGTGTTACATCTGAAAGGAGTAAGTCTTACAGTTATGACATTATCTTCAGAGAATTATCCGGAGGATGGTAGGGAACATCACGAAGAATTGATTTCAATATTGGAAAAATCTGGTATATGTGTTAGAAGGTCTTCACAATGCCATGAACGCTTTGCTGTAATTGATAAATCCCTTATATGGTATGGAAGTATGAATCTTCTGTCAAATGCAAAAGAAGAGGATAGTCTAATGAGATTGGAAAGTAAAAGTGTAGCAGAAGAGCTCCTGCAATTCAGTATAATCAAGTATAATACTCTATAATAAAATTTACGCAGAAACTTCGCTATTTTTCTGCGTAAATCTCTGCGTAATCCTTGTAAGTTGTTGTAAATCAACCTATATCGTGGAGATGGGCGGACTCGAACCGCCGTCCAACCAAACCATCAATATGCTTTCTACATGCTTATTCTTTCTTTAATTGTCGGGAGCAGGCTGCCGAAAGACAGGCCATCTGAACCTTATCCTTTAGGTCTTGGGGTGCTTTAAAGGAGTCCGCACCGGCATCCCGCTTGAGATGATACCCCATATGCCAGACCCATAGCAGGATTAAAGGGTTGGCGGGATACTTGTCCACCCGGCACCTTGGCGGGGCGGATTAAGCGTAATAGCTTGGCTGATTACGCAGCAAGTGCATAAGAATTGTTGCCAGTTATAGGCGTGCAGTTGGAGATTAAAGAGCTTGGCTGCCAATGCTCTGCATGCTTACATACCAATTAATCTGATGTCAAAACCAAAACATCCCCTTATCAGTATGAGGTTGCAAATATAACAATTTTCCTGAAATTATGTTGTGCTCTACCTTACGGCCTGCAGTATGAGTTCAAATGCACCTTTGAACATTGATATAAGACCCAGTACAAAGATTACTATACCGGAGATTCTGTTTATCATTCTGAGCTGTTTGATCCTGAACTTTTTCCTGAACACATTTATTCCGGTGCTCAATGCAAACCACCACGCAGCAGAGCCTGCAAATACTCCCCAAAGTGTGCTTACAAGAATACTTTTTGTTACGCTTTCACCCATCTCAATTCCTACTGCTGCAAACAGGCCAAGGATAAGGAAGATTGCTCCGGGGTTGGTGATGGTCATGAACAGACCTTCAAAGAAGTCTTCTGCGTGTTTTTTGCTCTTGTTCTTCTGCTTGATCTGAGTAATTGGGTTTGTGATGTATATTTTTACACCTATGAACATTATTATAAGTCCACCGACAAGCATTACCCAGTTCCAGTTCTCATCTATGAAATTCTGGATAAAGGCAAGACCCATAAGTGATATAGCCGCGTATATCGTATCAGATACAGACGCTCCCAAACCTGTTATAAAGCCTGAATTCCTCCCCTTGCTCAATGTCTTCTGCACACAGAGTACACCAAGCGGGCCAAGTGGAATGGATGCTCCCAATCCTACAATAAATCCTTTTAACAGAGTGGTTATCATAAATGAGTTTAGTATATTTGCGTAAGTAAAAAATCCCTACAACGGAGCAAAAGTAGTGTTTTTACGCTTTAAAAAGAAATAGAGATGCCTAAATTAAGTAAAATAAATATGCAGATATGGCTTTTGGCCCTTGCCTCATCCATATTGTTGTCAATCCCTTATATTGTTCCGCATTGCGGTCCGGTGGCCCTTGTAGCCCTTGTTCCTCTGTTCCTGGCAGAGCAGCTTGCCCACAACAGCGGCAAGAAGAGGTTCTTCCACATAGCTTACATCTCGTTCCTTGTATGGAATCTGATAACCACCTTCTGGGTATGGTTTGCCACCCCTGGTGGAGCGGTTGCGGCATTCATTCTAAACACATTGCAGATGACCATCATCTTCAGCCTTTTCAGATGGATGCGCAAGTTCACCAACGGCTTCCTGCCGTACATCTTTTTCTGCATAGTTTGGCTGGCATGGGAGCACTCATACCAGAACGGGCAGATCAACTGGCCTTGGCTCATACTTGGAAACAGCTTTGCTACCTCCATAAAACATATACAGTGGTATGAGTTTACAGGAGTATTGGGCGGTTCACTATGGATCCTCCTTTCCAATATGCTTCTTGTAAGGATCATACTTCTGAAAAACAGAAAGAAACCTGTAAAAGTTTCAATAGGAGCCCTTGCTGTGGTAATTTTATTCCCGACAGTCACTTCCCATATCCTCTACGGCAACTATAAGGAGGCGGAGCATCCTGTGCAGTTCTCGGTACTTCAGCCCAACATTGACCCTTATACAGACAAGTTTGGCGGTATGACCCAGCTGCAGCAGACAAAGGTGCTTCTGGATCTTGCTGAGGAAGGTATAACCCAAGGTGAGCATATTGTTGTTGCCCCTGAGACATTCATCTTTACAGAACGCTGGAATACCAGACTTGAGGAGAGTGAGCCTTGGCGCAATCCTGCTTACAGGGAAATTGCATCTTGGGTGCAGAAAGAGAACCTGGAGGGCAATGATGTAAGTATGGTAGTGGGAGCCGTAAGCTACAATGGCAATGCATACTACAACAGTGCTGTATTCATTGAGCCACAGAAAGATTCTATGGCAACTATAACCCCGGAATACTACCACAAATCCAAGCTGGTTGTACTGGCTGAGAGCAATCCGTTCAAGAACGGTCCGTTCAAGTTTATGGACAAGCTTGTAAGCAGTATGGCCGGGGGCATTGGAGATTTTGGTACACAACCTGACAGATACGTATTTGAGACAGAAGATGGTGTGAAAATGGGTACAGCAATATGTTATGAGTCTGTATTCCCTCATTTCTATAGGGAGTGGGCTGTAAACGGTGCAAATGTAATGACAATAATAACTAATGACGGCTGGTGGAGAGATACTCCAGGCCACAAGCAGCATTTCAACTATGCCCGCCTTAGAGCCATTGAGAACCGCCGCAGCATAGCCCGCAGTGCCAATACGGGTATAAGCGCCCTTATAAACCAGAGAGGAGATATAGTAGAACGTACAGGATGGTGGGAGAGGGGCAGTCTTACCGGTAAACTCAATCTTAATGAAGAGAAGACAATCTACACGGTGCACGGAGATATAATAGGACGCCTTAGCCGTTTCCTAACTTTCTTGTTCCTTCTTATGGGCGTGGCCCGAAAGATTGCCAAGAAACACATACTTACCAGACAATAAGAATTCAATTATCCCCTGCAATACGGACAATCTCAATATATACAAACTGAGGGCACCTGGGCAAAAAGAAGGGATTAATATAGAAGTGATATCTCATTAACTTTTGGCACAAAGTTTGGTCTAAAAGGGGGAAACGGCTTAATTATGAAAAAACTTTTATTGGCGGTATTGGCATTGGCCCTGGCGGTAGCGGCAAAGGGGCAGGTTATTGTAATTTCTGGGGATGTTTACCGCAATCCCGAATCTCAGGTAAAGATAAAGCTGGTGGACTCCCTTACGCAGGATCCGCTCCCTATGGCAACGGTATATCTGCAGCCTAAGGGGGATACCACAATAATGTATTTCAACCTTTCGGATACAAGCGGAACGGCTGTGCTGGATGGTGTAGTGAGGGGAAACTACAAACTTACTGCAGAGTTCCTCGGATACAGGCCGTATGTGAAGGAGTTCTATTTCCGCAAAAGCAAAGAGGATCTGGGTACTGTAAAGATGGTGGAGGATGCGGTGCTGCTGGAGGCAGCAACGGTATCGGCCGTGGGAAACCCTGTGGAGATTATAAAGGATACTATTGTGTATAATGCCACAATGTTCCGTACTGCAGACAATGCTGTGCTGGGTGAACTGCTCAAGAAGATGCCCGGTTTTCAGGTGGCCAGTGATGGATCAGTTAAGGTGAACGGTGAACCTGTTTCAAAGATTACTGTGAAC
>JAZTYE010000074.1:0-19832 GCA_045636765.1 Candidatus Egerieisoma sp. | reverse complement strand
CAAACAAGCAGGCTGCCACCCCGGTAAAAGAGGACAAGCTTGCCATGAAGGAGTTTGAGGAGTACAAGGCCAACACAAGATTGTCGGGAAGCTTCTCCTTGAACAAAGGGAAATTGCCGTACGCTGTCTACTCCGGAATTGTTGTGGAGCAGTTTGGAGACCATCCTCACCCTACCCTAAAGAATGTGAAACTGCCGTTCAACAACGGAATAAATATCTCCACAAATCCTGGAAGCTCCGTCAAGGTGGTATTTGATGGAGTTGTAAAACAGGTTATTGCGGTACCGGGCTACAACCAGTGTGTTCTGGTCCAGCACGGACAATATTTCACATTCTACTGCAAGCTTGCAAAAGTGAGTGTAAAAGTGGGCGACAAACTCACAACCGGTGCAACAATAGGAACCCTTGAGACAGGATCCGGAACTGCAACACTTCATTTTGAGCTATGGAACGGCACAACCAAACAGAATCCTGAGCACTGGCTCAAGAAATAGACTTATAAAACACAACGCGCATGAAAGATATCAGAGTTTTCTGCAAGAACACACAGCAGTATTTTAATGTAGCTCCAGGTACCGAGCTGGCCAATCTTAAGAATGAACTGGGTCTCAGTGGCATTGCCGCATACGTGGACAACCAGCTGAAAGAGCTGAGCTACCCTATATATATGCCCCACTCCGTTGAATTTCTGGATTATACCCATCCCGACGGACGCAGATGCTACAAACGCTCCATATATATGCTGCTGCAGAAAGCAGTAAAAGAACTCTATCCTTCCAAACAGCTTATCCTCGACTACACACTCCCTAACGGAGGGTACGGGGAACTGGTTGACAGCCCTACGACTGATAATCCCGACGATTCATTGAGGATAAGGATGGAGAGCATCACAGAGCTTTCTGAGGAGGAGATATGCCGTATTAAGGAGAAAATGCAGGAGATTGTTGTTGCAGACCTCCCTATAGTAAAGAAGAAACTGGGAAACCAGGAGGCTGTTGAGCTCTTTACCGCCAACAGACAATATGACAAAGCCAGACTTATAAAGGAGCTGGGACATTTCTTTGTCTCTGTTTATTTTATTGGAGATTACGCAGATACGTTCTACGGACCAATGCTCCACTCTACAGGAGAGATAAAGAAATTCAACCTTATGAAATACAACAAGGGATTCTGCGTTCAGTTCCCATCATATATGCCTCCTCATGATATCTCCACTGTAAAGTATCAGGAGAAACTGTTTAACGTGTTTAAAGAGAACCATACCTGGTGCAACATTCTTGGGGTAAAGGACATTTCTACCGTAAACAAGGCTATAACAACCGGCAACAGCAAGAAGATGATACAGATTGCAGAAGCCTTGCACGAGAGAAAGTATGCAGATATTGCAGACATGATATACCAGAGGAAAGATGATGTAAAACTGGTTCTCCTTGCCGGGCCTTCAAGCAGTGGAAAGACCACAACATCAATGCGCATTGCCCTCCAGCTTAAGGTGCTTGGCCTTAACCCTATAGTACTTGCCATGGACAACTACTTTGTAAACAGGGAAGATACCCCTAAAGATGCACAGGGCAATTATGATTTTGAGTGCCTCGGCGCAATGGACCTTGATCTTCTCAACACCCAGCTGAACCAACTGTTCAACGGAGAAGAGATTGATGTACCTGTGTTCAATTTTGCAAAAGGAGAGAGAGAATACAAGGGGAACAAGATGAGGATGAAACCAAACGACATCCTTATAATGGAGGGAATACATGCCCTTAACCCTGCACTTACCCAAGGTATTGAAAGCAAGAAAAAGTTCAGGATATACGCATCTGCCCTAACCTCACTCTCCATAGACGAGAACAACTCCGTATCCACCACAGACAACCGCATGCTGCGCAGAATGGTAAGGGACAACAGCTTCAGGGGAATAAGTGCAGAACAGACCATAATGTTGTGGGGAAAGGTGCATGACGGTGAGTACAAGAATATATTCCCGTACCAGGAGAATGCAGATGCAATGTTCAATTCATCTCTGATTTATGAACTTCCGCTTCTTAAGCACTATGCCGAACCTCTGCTCAGAAGAATCTCCCCTTCTTCACCTGCATACGCAGAGAGCCTGAGACTGCTGAAGTTCCTATCTTACATTGTAGAGATGACTCCGGCAGAGCACACAGCCGTTCCCCCTACATCAGTAATGAGGGAGTTTATTGGCGGAAGCACACTGGATTATTGAATTGCCTTTTGGATAAGGTCCAGCACTGTCTGGAAATCCTGGGGATTTTCTTCAAACTTAAGCTCATCAACATTAATGATGAGCTTTTTTCCATCTTTATAACCGTCAATCCACTCCTGGTAACGGTCATTGAGCCCCTGCAGGTAATCCAGCCTTATGCCGGATTCATACTCCCTGCCCCTTTTCTGTATCTGGCTCACAAGGGTTGGAATTGAAGCTTTAAGATAAATCAGCAGATCCGGAGGTCTTACAAGTGAGTTCATAAGTTCAAACAGCGACTTGTAGTTCTCAAAATCCCTTGTAGAAAGGAGACCCATTGAGTGCAGGTTGGGTGCAAAGATATTTGCATCCTCAAAAATTGTCCTGTCCTGAATCACATTAAGCTCAGATTTCTGTATCTCAACTATACCTTTCAGACGTTTGTTGAGGAAGTAAATCTGCACATTGAACGACCAGCGTTGCATATCGTTGTAGAAATCTGAAAGATATGGATTTACATCCACATCCTCATATTTTGGCTCCCACCCGTAATGCTGGGCAAGCAGCCTCGTAAGGGTAGTTTTTCCGCTACCTATATTTCCTGCTACAGCTATATGCATATCATCTGGTTTTAACTGGAGCAAAATTACAAAATTTTACAATGTTTTTAAGTATTTTTGCAGAATGCAACCAATCAGACAAACATTTACATTATGATACAGGTAAAGACTTTTTATTTCAACGAGTTGAGAGAGTGCTGCTACGTATTGTACGACAGCACAAAAGAGTGTGTAATCATTGACCCGGGCATGCAGAATGCCTCCGAGCAGGGCCGCCTTGTAAAATTTGTAGAGGAAAACGGTCTTACTCCGGTAAAACTGCTCAACACCCACGGCCATTTTGACCATGTGATGGGCAACGCATTTGTAACAGAGAAATGGGGAATCCCTACATATATCCACAAAGAGGATATAGGACAGCTTGAGAGGGCTCAGCAATATTGCCAGATGTTCGGCTATACCATTGACCAGCCCCCTGTAGAGAACCTTGCAGAGCTTAATGACGGTGACTGTGTAACATTTGGCGAGTCATCCTTGCAGGTTATCCACTCTCCAGGACACACCAGAGGTGGAGTATGCTTCTATTCTGCTCCCGACAAGTTCATAATTACCGGCGACTCCCTTTTTCAGGGAAGCATTGGAAGAACCGACCTTCCTGGAGGAGATTATGACGCCCTTATGGAGAGCCTTTTGAACAAAGTGTGCAAAATTGCAGACCCGTTCAGCAAAGTTTACCCGGGTCACGGCCCTGAGACATCTATCGGACACGAACTTAATACAAACCCATTCTTGAGATATGAGTAAAATGAGAAGAATCCTACTGATACTGATTGCTGTCTTTGCAGTACAATGCGCAAATGCACAGCAGGAAATGCCGCTGCAAAATGTTGTTATCCCAAAACTTCCGGCAGAGGCTGACTTTGCAGGGGAAAGGGTTCCTCTGGAGCATTTTGATGTAAGGGAGAGCCTGCAGAGGGAAATGACCATCATAAATTACTGGCACGGAAGCCTCTCATATATTGTACAGCTGTCGGGAAGATACAAGGATCTTATCTGTAAAATCCTTGAACAGGAGGGTGTTCCACAGGATTTCTTCTACCTGTGTGTTGCAGAGAGCTCATTGCAGCCTGCCACATCTCCTGCCGGTGCAAAAGGATACTGGCAATTCCTCAGTGCAACTGCAAAAGAGTACGGCCTTGAGGTAAACAGCGAGATTGACGAGAGATACCATTGGGAGAAAGCTACAAGAGCCGCATGCAAATATTTTAAGAAAGGGTATGAGAAATACGGCACCTGGACCCTTGCTGCAGCGTCATACAATGTAGGAATGGCTAATATAAACAGCAGGATAGGATACCAGGATATAGACAATTATTACGACATGCAGCTTCCTCTTGAGACTGCAAGATATGTATACAGGGCTGTAGCATTCAAGATCATAATGAACAACCTTCCTGCTTACGGATTTAACATTAGCCAAGAAGATTTATATAAACCTATTGAATGCAAGGTAGTTGAGGTTAAAGGGCCTGTTGCAAACTGGAGTGATTTTGCAAGAAAGCACAATACCAACTTTAAGATGATAAAAATGTGCAATGAATGGATCCGCTCCAATAAACTTACCAACAAACTTAACAAAACATATAAAGTGCTTGTTCCGGTAAGCAGATAAGCAGATAATGGATACGATAGAGGTTACAGGTGCAAGGGAGCACAATCTTAAAGGGGTTAATGTCACCATTCCGCGCAATTGTCTCGCAGTAGTTACAGGACTTAGCGGAAGCGGGAAGTCATCGCTGGCTTTTGACACTATATATGCCGAGGGACAAAGAAGGTATATGGAGACATTGTCTGCATACGCCAGGCAATTCATTGGCATATTGGAAAGGCCTGCCGTTGATTCCATTAAGGGGCTGAGCCCCATAATTGCCATTGAGCAGAAAACCACCGGAAAAAATCCACGTTCTACAGTAGGTACAATTACGGAAATCTATGACTTTTTGCGTCTGCTGTACGCAAGAGGATCTACTGCATACTCCCCCGCCACCGGTCTGCCAATGGTAAAATACACCAACGAGCAAATTGTGAATCTCATACTTGATGAGTACGCAGGTAAGAAGTGCATTGTAATGGCACCGCTTGTTGTTGGCAGAAAAGGTCATTATAAGGAATTGTTTGAAAGCCTTGTAAGAAAAGGTTACCAGCAGATAAGGATTGACGGACAGATGCATTTCCTTGCAGATGTAAATCCGCTCGACCGCTACAAGACACACTTCATAGAACTTGTAATAGACAAGCTTATACCATCTCCCGATGATTACCAGAGGATATCCAACTCCGTTGAACAGGCCCTCCAACAGGGAAAGGGTACACTTGCAATACTCAATTTTGAGAAGCAGGATGAGATAGACTCATCCAATATGAGGTTCTTCAGCAAGCACCTTATGTGCCCACAGAGCGGAATATCATTCCCGGAGCCTGCACCACATACATTCTCTTTCAACTCACCGCAAGGAGCCTGCCCAAAATGCAAGGGACTTGGCTATATCTCCAGAATAGATATGGACAAGATAATCCCCAACCCCTCCAAAAGCATATTGCAGGGGGCAATTGAGCCATTGGGATCTTACAAAGACAATAACTGGTTCCGCATTCTGGAGAGCATGGCAAAAGTATATGAGTTCTCCCTTAACACACCCGTAAGGGAGATTCCACAGGATATCCTGGATATGATTATCTACGGCACAGAGGAACTTTTTAGAGTTAATCTTCCCGACGGCACACAACTTGCTCCATTTGCCGGAGTAATCTCCAAACTGGAGCAGAACAATGAGGAGATAAACGAGAAAAAAGAACGCTTTATTGAGGAGACAGAGTGCCCCGAGTGCCACGGTACGCGTCTTAACAAGGATGCCCTGCATTTTAAAATAGACGAAAAGGATATTACTCAAGTGAGTGCTATGGATATAGACCAATTGGCAGAGTGGATTGCTTCACTCCCTGGAAAACTCACCGAAAAACAGAACAGGATTGCAAGAGATATACTTAAGGAACTTACCGACCGTGTAGGATTCCTGCAACAAGTTGGTCTGAACTATCTTTCTCTCAGCCGCGCAACCCGCAGCCTAAGTGGAGGAGAGAGCCAGCGCATAAGACTTGCAACCCAAATTGGCAGTAAACTGGTAAATGTGCTGTATATTCTGGATGAGCCAAGCATAGGACTTCACCAGAGGGATAACAGGAAACTCATCAACTCCCTAAAAAGGCTGCGCGATGAGGGAAACTCAGTAATGGTAGTGGAGCATGATGAAGAGATGATACGTGAGAGCGACTACCTCATAGATCTTGGACCTGGAGCGGGAGCGCATGGTGGAAAATTACTTTACAGCGGTAAACCGGAAGCCCTATATACCATGCCAATGGAACAGGTTCAGAAACTTGGAAGCTTTACCGCAGACTACATAAGAGGAATAAGGAAAATAGAGGTTCCCGCAATAAGGAGAAATGGCAATGGCAATTTTATTGAACTTTCAGGTGCTACAGGAAATAACCTTAAAGGAGTTGACCTCAAACTGCCGTTAGGCTGCCTTGTGGGCATAAGTGGGGTAAGCGGTAGTGGTAAATCCACCCTTATAAACGAGACCCTTATGCCAATTTTAAGCAAGCACTTTTACCGCTCACTAGCTAACCCTCTACATTATGACACAATAAAGGGTCTGGAGCACTTGGACAAACTTATTGTAGTGGACCAGAGCCCCATTGGGCGTACTCCCCGCAGCAATCCCGCAACATATACCAATGTATTTGGAGATATAAGGAAACTGTTTGAGAATACCCCTGACGCTAAAATAAGGGGATTCAAAGCCGGCCGATTCTCTTTCAATGTTAAAGGTGGCAGATGCGAAACCTGCAAAGGAGCAGGAGTAGAAACAGTAGAAATGAACTTCCTCCCTAGCGTATATGTACACTGCAAGGAGTGCAACGGCAGAAGATATAATCAGGAGACACTGGCCGTAAGATACAAGGGAAAGAACATAAATGATGTCCTTGAGATGACCATTGCAGAGGCGGCCGAGTTCTTTGAACCGGTACCGTCAATAGCCCAGAGGCTGAGCGCCCTCAACGATGTAGGCCTTGGATATATTAAATTGGGGCAACCCTCTACAACCCTCAGCGGAGGTGAGAGCCAGAGGGTAAAACTGGCTGCCGAACTCTCCAAAAAGGGTACAGGCAACAGCATATATATACTGGATGAACCAACTACCGGACTCCATTTTGAAGATATAAAGATACTCCTTGGAGTACTGCAGAAAATTGTTGATCAGGGAAATACCGTAGTTGTAATTGAGCACAACCTGGATGTTCTAAAGAGTGTGGACTACCTTATAGACATGGGCCCCGAAGGTGGAATTGGCGGAGGAGAAATAATTGCCCAGGGTACGCCTGAGCAGATAGCCAATTGCCCTCATTCATATACAGGACAGTTTCTCAGAGAAATACTGTAAGGAGGTCTAAAGAAGAAGTCTTGCACCTCTTTTCCCTACAACCTCTGAAGCAATTCTGCTTCCTGAGTGGCCACATTCATAAAGGCTGAGGCCATTGAAACAAGATTTCAGAAATCCGGCAGCATAGGCATCTCCTGCTCCGGTGGTATCCACCACCTCTGTAGGATATGCCTCTATTTTTATTGCATTCCCGCCACTGTATACAATGGAGCCCTCCGGTCCATATTTAACTACGGTGACCGGGGCTATATCTTTATGGATTGGTCCAGTGTAAGCTGTTGCCTCATCCACTGTAGCAAATACAATATCTGCATACTCCCCTATCAGCCTCTTGAGCTGCGAATTGTGCTTTTTTGCAATTCTCCGGCTTCCAATATCAAACGAAACAGTAAGACCCATCTCCTTAGCAAGCTGTAAAGCTCTTTGTGCAACTCCATGGCACTCCATAATGAAACCTTCCAGATGCAGATGACCATACTTTGCAAAAACCTCCGGGTCCAACTCATCCGGTTCAAGCTCCAATGCCGCCCCTGGAGAAACTACAAATGTCCTTTCAACAGCAGGAGTTACAAAAACTATGGCAACTCCGCTCCCTTTAAGACCCCTTGAGACTCTGCAGTCCACACCTCTATGCTGTAATGATCTGATAAAGCCATCACCCAACAAATCTGAGCCTACCTTGCCTATAAAACCGCACTGTAACCCCATCTGTGCGCCCAAAGCAACAGTATTGGCAGCAGAACCTCCAGGAATTGTTTCCATATTATATCCTGCTTCAAAAACCTCTGTCAAAAGGGTTTGGGCCTCCTCCCTTGCCACATGGCTTATGCTCCCCGGAACAATGGAGTACCGCTCCAACAATGAATTGTCGGGAAGGGAAACATAAATATCAGTTACGGCATTGCCTATTCCTAAAAGTGTCTTCATAACAGATTCAAATGTAGCAAAAATAAATAATAGGTTGATATTATATTTTTTTGTAGGTTTGCAGGTTGTAAACAGATATAAATAATGATTGTAGCAAAAACTTTAGAGGAGTTCATCCAGGCGAGAGAGGCCTTGCAGTGCAAGGACAGCATTGGATTTGTACCTACAATGGGAGCTCTTCATCAAGGACACATTTCATTGGTAGAACACTCGGTAGCCAAATGCAGGCACACTATAGTAAGTATTTTTGTAAACCCTACCCAGTTCAATAATCCACAGGACCTTGCAACATATCCAAGAACCTTGGAGGAGGACTGCGCACTTTTGGAAAAGAGCGGTGTTGACATTGCCTTTGCTCCAAGGGTTATTGACATTTATCCTACTCCCGACGAGAGGATATTTGACCTTGGCGGTTTGGATTCATATGGCGAGGGACCACGCAGGCCAGGCCACTTCAACGGAGTTGCACAGGTTGTAACCCGCCTGTTTGACATTGTAAAACCCCAGTATTCTTTCTTTGGAGAGAAAGATTTCCAGCAGGTTGCAATTATCAAATACTTTACAAAACAGCTTGGTTACCCAATAGAGATTGTACAGTGCCCTATCCTAAGAGAGGATGACGGCCTTGCCAAAAGCTCACGCAACACACTTCTTACACCTGCACAAAGAGAGGCGGCTCCACACATATACAAATGCCTTGTAAAAGCTGTAGAGTACTCAAAGAGCATGACTCCTGCCCAGGTTATAGAGGCTGTAACCAGAGACATTGACGCAAATCCTGAACTTGAGACAGAATACATTGAGCTTGTAGATGCAGATATGCTCAAACCTGTTTCCAGCTGGGATAATGCACAGAATATACAATTATGGTGTGCTGTTTATGCCCGCCCTGTAAGACTAATTGACAATATTAAAATCAGATAACCTATGCTACTTGAAATTCTTAAATCAAAAATTCATCGCGTAAGCGTAACTGAGGCTAACCTCAACTACATTGGAAGCATTACCATAGATGAAGACCTTGTAGAAGCAGCTGGGCTTTATGAAAATGAAAAAGTAACCATTGTCAACATAAACAATGGCGAGAGAATAGATACATATGTGATCAAAGGAGAGAGAGGTAGTGGTAAAATATGTCTTAACGGTGCCGCTGCCCGCAAATTTGCCATTGGAGACCTTGTTATAATTATGGCATATGCGCAAATGACTCCAGAAGAGGCTTCTACCTTTAAACCAAAGGTGGTATTCCCTGATTCATTAACCAACAAACTTGTTTAAGATGCGCAAAGCTCTCAAGTGGCTTGCATTCCTGGCCCTTGCTGCTGTGTTGCTTTATTTTTCCTTTAAGGAGGTAAAATGGAGTGACTTCATTGCCGGATTGCGCAGTTGCAACTGGTGGTGGATTGTGGCATCAATGTGCATAGGAATTGCAGGATTCCTTGCAAGAGCTCTCAGATGGCGTCTTCTTATGCTTCCCATCAATAAGAACATTACCGTAAGGGAGGCTTTTGACGGTGTAAACATAGGATATATTACCAATTTCATATTCCCCAGAGCCGGGGAAGTGGCCCGCTGCGGGGTATTGGCCAACACAAAAAAAATCTCATTTCAAGGTGCATTGGGAACCGTAGTGCTTGAGAGAAGTTTTGATATGATATGTCTGCTGCTGTGGATTGCGGTTCTGCTGGCATTCAAATGGAATGAGTTTGGAAGCTTCATGCATAAGGAAATATGGCTTCCTGTTCAGGAGAAATTCAGCTGCGCAGTGTGGCTTTTTGCCGCTCTTGGCTTTACAGCTGTTGCTGCAATTGCAGCTTTATGGATTCTTAGAAAAAGGCTCCTTAAGATAGCTTTTGTACAAAAAGTTGTCGGGATACTAAAAGGCCTTTGGGAAGGGCTTGTTGCCGCATTTAAAATGAAAAACAAGTGGCTCTTCCTTATCTATACTCTCTTTGTATGGCTTACATATTGGCTTACAAGCCTTACTACAATTTATGCATTCCCCCAGGTTGCAAACCTTAACGGCTCTGATGCCTTGTTTTTGATGATTGTTGGAGGTTTGGGATGGGTGGTTCCTGTACAAGGCGGACTTGGAGCTTATCATTTTATTGTAAGCCTTGCACTGGCATCCGTTTACGGTATAGCCCAGACCACAGGTGTTGTTTTTGCTACAATCTCCCATGAGGCACAAGCCCTTGTAATGATTCTTTGTGGCGTTGTTTCCTTTATAAGCATCACCCAAAAAAAGAAAAAGCATGATTCTGAAATTCTCAATAGACTTTAATACCAAGTGGGGTGAAGAGCTCTATATTACCGGCTCAACCGCTTCTCTTGGAAATTACGATATATCAAAAGCACTCAAGCTCTCTTATTCTCCCAACGGCAAATGGAAAGGAGAGATAAGCTGTAACCTTACAAAAGAGAGAGTAGTAAGCTACAAGTATTTTGTAAAGAGCCCTGCCGGAATATACCACGAGAGCGGAAAAGGTAGATCAATAGCCCTCAACTCATCTACAAAAGAGATTCTCACCAACGACCAGTGGCAGGGGAACTCAATTGACGCGCCATTTCTTTCTGCACCATTCTCGGAGGTATTTTTTGCAGATGAGAATTGGCCATACACCCAAACCCACATAAACGGCAATGAACTTCTTATAAGGGTTACCGTTCCAAATGTACCTAAGGGGGGCAAAGTACTGATATGCGGCGCACCTGAAAAACTTGGCAGCTGGAACCTTGCAGACGCCAAGCCTATGAGGAGAATGGAAAACCTCAAATGGGAAAGAAGCTTCTCTACAGAGAAAGAGGGTGGCAATGTATGGGAGTTCAAGTTCATCATACAAACCCCAACTGGAGAGTATATTTGGGAGGGTGGTAACAACAGAGCCATTACACTTCCTAAAGTGCTTAAACACAACACTGTAATAAAAGAGTTCAGCGGTGCTGATTTTCCGGTTGACAATCCCCGCTTCAGCGGTGTGTCAATTCCCGTATTCTCCCTAAGGAGCAATACCAGCCACGGCATAGGTGACTTTGCAGACCTCAGGAAACTCACAGATTGGGCACACGAGTGCGGACTTTCAATGATTCAGTTGCTCCCGATAAATGATACAACAGCCCATTTGAGCTGGAGAGATTCATACCCTTACAACTGCATATCCACCTTGGCGCTTCACCCAATCTACATAAATCTGGAAGAAGTGGGCATGCTCCATGACAAGTGGGCTGCCGCCAAGTTCAAAGAGGAACAGCAAGAACTCAACAAAGGGGAATTCATGGATTACGAGGCCGTATGGCATTCAAAGATGAGATACCTCAGCGCTATCTACGAGCAGGAGAAGGAGAACACATTTGCCGAGCCAGGCTTCTATAGCTTTATAAAACACAACAGAGATTGGGTACTTCCATATGGAGTATTCTCCGCACTGAGGGACAATTTCCACACTGCCAATTTCAGACAATGGGGAGAATTTGCACAGTTCTCATGGAAACTGGTTGAGAGACTGTCGGCTAAGAAAAGCCCTATATATTCTAAAGTACATTTCTACCTGTTTGTACAATATCATCTGCACAAACAGATGGTACACGCAAAAGAGTACGCGCACAAGCATGGCGTTGCCCTTAAAGGAGACATTCCTATTGGTATCTCAAGGGACAGTGTAGAAGCATGGCAATACCCGCATCTTTTCAACTTCAACCAACAGGCAGGAGCACCGCCAGATGCCTTCTCTACAGATGGGCAGAACTGGGGCTTCCCAACCTACAACTGGGAGGAGATGGAAAAAGACAACTACTCATGGTGGCAGAACCGTTTTGCCCACTTTGCAAAATACTTTGACGCATACAGAATAGACCATATACTTGGCTTCTTTAGAATATGGGAGATTCCGGTGGAGTACCGTAGCGGCCTCATGGGCCATTTCTACCCCGCCCTTCCACTCTCTGAAGATGATATAGCCTCATGGGGCCTTGCAGAACACATTACTGAGGGTCTTTTTATAGAGGACCCGTACAGCAAGGGGAAATACCACCCTATGATTGGAGGATTGCAGAGTGAGGACTTTGCACTACTTACACACGGCAAACAGGAGTCGTACAGCAAGATGTACCACAACTACTTCTACACCAGACACAATGACTTCTGGTACAATAACGCCATGAAAAAACTCCAGCAGCTAATAGCATCTACCAATATGCTCACCTGCGGAGAGGATCTTGGCATGCTTAATGAGTCTGTAAGCCGCTGTATGAACAATCTTAAAATTCTTTCACTGGAACTGCAGATAATGCCAAAACAGTACGGCGTGGATTTGGGTAACCCTCAAACATATCCGTACCTTAGCGTATGTACCACCAGCACCCATGACTGCCAGACACTGCGCATGTGGCTTGGAGAGCGCAACGGCACCTCTGATGCCCCTGCAGAAGAGTGCATGAGAGTCCTTGCAGAAAACCTTGCCTCACCAAGCATGCTGGCAATATTCCCTTTGCAGGACTGGCTTTCAATAGATGCCAATCTCCGCAAAAAGGAGGCCACAAGCGAAAGGATAAACATCCCTTCCGTAGCAGACCACTACTGGAGATACAGAATGCACATCACCATAGAGGAGCTTGTCAAAGCCACATCTTTCAACGAAAAAGTAAAGGCACTTGCTTCCCGACAAACTGCCGTTTAGGAGGCAGTTTTGCGCCGATTTAGGCCGTTTTTGGGACCAAATTGGTGGGATGATACAGTTTGTGCCCAAAAAGGGATCTCTTTTGGCACGGAATAAAGAAGAGGCAGGACCAAAGAACTCGCTTGGCCCTGCCTCTCTTTTTATTTTATCCTAATATGATCAGTCAGCCAAAAGAGCTTTGAAAATACCTATAAAATCATTATTTCCACCAGAAACAAGAATCTCAGGGTGGAACTGTACACCCCAAACTTTAGGGTTGTCTATTTTCTCAATAGCCTCAATGATGCCGTCCTTTGATTTTGCAGAAACCTTAAAGCCAGGAGCAACATCTTTAACTGCCTGATGGTGGAAGCTGTTTACAGCAATCTGGTCAACACCAAGCTGTTTATGAAGAGCTGTACCTTTCTCAATAATTGCAGTATGAGTACCTACACTGCCAGGTGCATCCTGTGAGTGCTGGATACTGTAAGTAGGAACCTGAGTAGGGATATCCTGCCATAGGGTACCGCCAAATGCAACATTCATTGCCTGTACACCACGGCAGATGCCAAGTACAGGAATACCTTTGGCAACAGCTTTTCTGATAAGTTTTATATCAAAAGCATCTCTCTCTGGAACAACCCCACCCAAATTAGGATGAGGCTCCTCTCCAAAATATTTCAAAGGGGCAATATCCTCACCGCCTGTCATAATAAGGGCATCAATGACATTAAGGATAGCGTCAATCTGCTTGTCATCTGTAGTCATAGGGATAACAAGTGGAACACCGCCAGCTTTTTTTACAGCATTTACGTAAGTAAGGTTTGCAGCGGCCTCACCAGATCTTGCTTTAGATGAAAGACCTACAATTTTCTGAGCGTACGCTCCACCGGCCAAAACAACAGCCAGTACCAACAACAATAGTTTTTTCATATTAATGTTTTTTAGTTATTTCAGACTCATTTTACTTTCTGCTCCAGCCGCCAATGCTCTCCTCTTCCTTGTTAGGGAATTTAACAACAAATCCTGTTGCTTTCTTTCCCTTTTCATCAAATGTGAACTCGGTAGGGAATGCATATCCGTCGCTGCGGAAAACCCAGGTATTGCCGTTTACATGTACAAGCTTATTCTTATAACCTTTCTTGCCAAGCTCTATATAAAGTCCATCTTTACCTTTTGAGATTCTTGCATCACCAAACAGCTCATCTTTGGTGTACTCTCCAATAATGGCCTTCTCAGGAGCACCGGCAACCTTTGCCTTTTTCTCAGCGGCAAGCTCTTTTGCCCAAGCTCTCTCCTGTCCCTTAATATAATCCTGGAAATAATCCTTATTGTAATCTTTTGAAGGCAATCCCATAATAAGGTCAATAAGCTTGTACATTACTGCATATCTTGGACTTGAGCCCATCTCACAGTTTGAAAGCAATACTCCCGACAGCTTTATCTCAGGAACAAAGAAACAGATGGCAGTCATTCCCCAAGTGGTACCTGTGTGGAAATACAATCTATATTTGTTGTTCTGCTCCACAAACCAGCACTGCGCATAAAGTGTAGTGCGGTTATCTGCCTGTGAAGTAATTGTAACACCTTTATGCAAAGTTTTCATTGCCTTCTCAGACATTACCTTTGTAGTATCCTTACCGTCTACAATGTAACCGTTGTTCATATGCATCTGCGCATAACGCAACATATCCACAACTGTTGAGTTGATACTGCCGGCAGGTCCTACACCTGTAAGCCAGTAAAGAGCCTGCTCGTCTCCATATAAAGGAAGAGTAACAATCTCACCTTTTGCATCTGCAGGAATCTCTACAGTCTCAGGGAACTGCATTTTGGCAAGTTCCACAGTAGTAAATCTGTAATCGTGAGGAGTAGCCACATTCTTTGATGCTGCAAAGCCCTCTGCATTTGCAGAAGAACTTTTCATTCCTGCTTTGTCAAACACTCTCTCCTGCAAATTCTGCTCCCAACTCTTGCCGGTCACCTTCTCAATAATTTTCTCTGCTATAAGGAAAGTGCTGTTGTTGTATTGGTAGTCGCCACGGAAAGAGTAGGCAGGTTTGATAAGTGCCAGCATCTTGTAGCAGTCATCCCTGTCATATCCAAGATTAGGGAAATATGTACCAACCTGTCCGCCAATACCTGTGCTGTGTGTCATGACATCCACAACCTGCATGTTCTCAGTAACATAAGGATCATAGTATTTGAAATCCGGAAGGATATTCTTTACCGTATCACTCCATTTTACCAGCCCTTCATCCACAAGCTGTCCCATAATGGTAGAGGTAAAAGATTTTGAAACGGAACCAATCTGGAATACAGTGTTTATATCAATTGGCTCACCAGGGGTGTTTACAACTCCAACAACTCCACCGCTGGCTACAGAACGGTCAGATGCAGGAATACCTCTGAAACCTATACCGTCTGCAGGACGTATCTCCTTAACACCATAACCTTTGGCAAAAAGGGGCTCATTCTCCCAAGAGAAAGCTGCAGCCATACCCGGAAGCTTCCAAGTGGCAATAACCTCCTGAATGTAGCTGTCAATCTCCTTTGCCACATCCTCTCTTGCAGGTTTTTGGGCAAAAGTTGCATTGCAAACAAGCAATGCCGCCATAAAAAGCGAGAAAATTTTCTTCATAGTATAAATGTTTTAAACTTGTCAATGTACTTTTACAAATATAGACATTTCCCAATAAAATACTTACATTTGCTGTAAAGGAGTTTATATGGCAAAGGTTAAAAAAGCATGGTTCTGCAGTGCGTGCGGAAACGAGAGCCCTAAGTGGATGGGAAAGTGCCCTGCTTGTGGGGAATGGAACACTATGGTAGAGGAGATTGTAAGCAAGTCTCCCGACAGCTCTTCACTTACCTCCCGTTCACAGACTTTCCTGCAGAGGGCGGCAAATTCAAAACCACAGGCACTGCCCCAGATTGAAAGCGGGCAGGAGAGCAGAATACTCCTTGGAGGAGGTAAGGGTGAAGGTTTGTCGGGAAGAAACACGCAAAATGAGCTTGACAGGGTACTTGGTGGAGGTATGGTAAAGGGTTGCCTTGTCCTTATAGGTGGTGAGCCGGGTATAGGAAAATCAACCTTGAGCCTGCAGATACCCCTTATGAACAACTCAATACGTACGCTGTACGTATCTGGAGAGGAGAGTGCATCACAGATAAAGATGCGTGCGCAGAGGCTTGGAGGAGCGCATGACAATTGCCTTGTATTGGCAGAGACACTGCTGGAGAATATTCTCAATGAGGCAAAGGAGGCAGCCCCTGACCTTGTGATAATAGACTCAATACAGACAATATACTCCCAGCAGATTGAATCATCTGCCGGAAGTGTCTCCCAGGTTAGAGAATGTGCAGCGGCACTGCTACGATATGCCAAGGAAACAGGAACTCCTGTAATCCTTATTGGACACATAACAAAAGAGGGAAACATAGCCGGTCCTAAAGTGCTGGAACATATTGTTGATGTAGTTTTACAATTTGAAGGAGACAGCCGTCATGCGTACAGGATTTTACGCAGCATAAAGAACCGTTTTGGATCAACTGCAGAACTGGCTGTTTACCAGATGTGTTCAGACGGTCTGCAACAGGTGCTGAACCCTTCGGAAATGTTTATTCCCATGCATGGAGAGAATCTGAGCGGTGTAGCTGTAGCGGCAATGCTGGACGGCAGCCGGCCGTTCCTTATAGAAGTACAGGCTCTGGTAAGCAGTGCAGCATATGGAACGCCGCAACGTTCTGCCAACGGTTTTGATGCAAGACGAATGAACATGCTTTTGGCAGTACTAGAAAAAAGGGTAGGGTTCAAACTCTCGCAAAAAGATGTCTTCCTTAATATTGCAGGTGGCCTTAAAATTTCAGATCCCGCCTGTGACATGGCAATTATAGCAGCAATACTCTCTTCAAATTTTGATGAAAGCATCCCTACAGGATATGCGTTTGCCGGAGAAATAGGGCTAAGCGGTGAGATACGTCCTGTAAGCCAAATTGAGAAACGTATTGCAGAGGCTGCAAAACTTGGAATGCATAAAATTTACATATCTGCCTATAACAAGCCTCAGGGGAAAACCCATAAAGGTTTACAAATAGTGCCTGTTTCAACCGTAGCCGAGCTTGTAAAAGCTGTTTTTTAACTGAAAAAGAGATTACACATATATGAAAACAACAAAGAAGATTACACTTCCTGAGGACCAGATACCTACACAATGGTACAACATCCTTGCGGATATGCCTTCTCAGCCCCAGCCTTTGTTGAATCCTCAAACGAGGGAACCCCTTAAGGCAGAAGAGATGGAGCAGCTTTTTGCAAAAGAGCTGGTGGCGCAGGAGTTCTCAAAAGAGAGGTTCATTGATATTCCCGATGAAGTAAGAACCCTACTTAAAATATACCGCCCAACCCCATTGGTGCGTGCCAGCGGACTTGAGAAGGCATTGGATACCCCTGCAAAGATTTATTTCAAGAACGAGAGTGTAAGCCCAGTGGGATCACACAAACTGAACTCTGCTATTCCACAGGCCTATTACAACAAGATACAGGGAATTACCCATCTTACCACCGAGACAGGTGCAGGACAGTGGGGATCATCAATGAGCATTGCATGTGAGCACTTTGGATTGGACCTTAACGTGTTTATGGTAAAAAGCAGCTATGAGGCCAAACCTTATCGTAAACTGGTAATGGGCACATATGGCGGAAAAGTACACGCATCCCCTTCACAGCTGACAGAGTTTGGTCGCAACACATTGGCATCTGATCCAAACTGTGGAGGCACATTGGGAATAGCAATTTCAGAGGCGGTGGAGATGGCCCGCAACACCCCTAACTGCAGATACGTACTGGGCAGCGTACTCAACCACGTGCTGCTGCACCAGACCATCATAGGCCTTGAGGCAGAGAAGCAAATGGAGATTGCCGGCGACTACCCTACCAAAGTCATCGCATGCTTTGGCGGAGGATCAAACTTTGCAGGTATAACTTTCGCATTCTTGCGCTACAACCTTACCCAGGGCAAGAAAACCCAGTTCATTGCAGCAGAGCCTGCATGTTGCCCAAAACTCTCTACAGGCAAGATGATGTATGACTATGGAGATACAGCTGGAATGACACCGCTAATCCCTATGCTCTCGTTGGGAAGCGATTTTCAACCGGCTCAGATTCATGCCGCTGGCTTGAGATACCATGGTGGAGGACAAATTGTAAGCCAGCTGGTACAGGACGGCTATATAGATTCTGTAGCCATTGACCAGGACGAGACTTTCAGGGCTGGTATCCTGTTTGCACGTGCTGAGGGCATCATTCCGGCACCCGAATCTACACATGCCATTGCTGCAACCATAAGGGAGGCCCTAAAGGCCAAGGAAGAGGGGCGCGAGGAGGTTCTTCTGTTCAACCTTAGCGGACACGGCCTCATAGACCTTCCGGCATACGAGAAATATTTGTAGAAAAGAGGCAGGGCCAAGCGAGTTTTTGGTCCTGTCTCTTCTTTATTCCGTGCCTGATAATGCACCTCTTTGGGCACAAAACTAAACCAACCAAGATTCCGTGCCAAAAGAGATACTTTTTTGGGCACCAAATTCAATCAACCACTATTCTGTGCCAGAAAATGCACCCTTCTGGGCACAAACCACATTTCCCCACCAATTTGGTCCCGGAAACAGCCTAAATCGGCACCAAACCTCATCAGCACCACACATTTGGCCCCGAAAACATACCATTTTGGCACCAAACTACCCCATAGGCACTGGTTTGGCGGAAAATGCACCCCAAATCGGCACCAAACCACCGGCTAAGCTAAAAAAAAGCGGACATCCACTGGGAGGTCCGCTTTTTATTCTATCGGGAATACACTACTGCGAGTTTGCAATATCTGCAAGTTCCTCGGTAATGGCCTGCTGCCTGCGTTTGTTGTATCCAAGTTTAAGCTCGTCCAAAAGATCCTGTGCATTGTCAGATGCAGACTGCATTGCCACGGTCCTTGCGGCAAACTCCGCGGTTGAGCTGTTGAGGAGCAATGAGTAGATTTTACAACGCATAAGGTAAGGTAGCAATGCCTCAAAAATCTTCTCTTTGGAAGGCTCACAGATATACTCCTGTGCAACCGACTTGCCGCCTCCGGCATTTATCTCTGATAGACTGAATGGCAGGAACTGGGTATGTGTAGGTTCCTGACGTCCCATAGAGTAGAAATGGTTGTACATTATGTGTATCTCATCTGCCTTTCCCTCCATATAGGCATCCATCAGAGCATTAGCTATTTTGGATGCAGACCCGTCACTCAACTGGGAGGAGATGTTCCTGTAATCATTGCATACCGGATATTTCCACTTGTTTACCGCCTGGGCAATTTTCTCACCTATTGGCCAGATTGCAATATCCTTCACACCTTCCTCCTCAAGCTGTGCAATCTTATGCTGGGTAGCCTTTACTATCTGTGAATTGAAAGCACCACATAGGGATGTATCTGAAGACAGAGCCACCACAATAACCCTTGAGCGCTCGGGACGTGGCTCCACAAATGGGGAGTGCAGAGTTACAGATGTATCTGCACAAAGCACATCCATTGTACGTGCAAGGCTCTCCTGATAACCCAACAGGGCAGAAGATGCCCCCTGAACCCTATGGAACTTTGCAGAGGCAACCATCTTCATTGCAGAAGTTGTCTTAAGCGTACTTCCAACAGAGCCTATCCTCTCCTTTATCTCCCTTAATGCTGCCATAATACCTATTTGTCTTTCAATTGTGCAACCACCTGTGCGGCAATACGCTCAATTTCCTGGTTTATCTCATCATTTATAATACCCTTGCTCAAAGGCTCAAGGATATCTGAATTCTCAGCCATTTTGAGGAATCTGCCCTCAAACTCCTTAACCTGCTCAAGATCAATACCGCTCATAAGGGCATGAGTTCCGCAGTACAGCACAGCAATCTGCTTCTCCACAGGCATAGGAGTGAACTGCGGCTGCACCAACAGAC
>JAZTYE010000073.1:0-22634 GCA_045636765.1 Candidatus Egerieisoma sp. | reverse complement strand
AACCACATTAAAAAATGCTAAAACGATTCCAATCATTTCAGCACAAAAAGTCAAAATCTTGCACTAAATTAATTTGGTATTAATTTAATTTAGTTTTTGAGTTATGTCTTATTTGTTTACTTCAGAGTCTGTTTCAGAGGGTCATCCTGATAAAGTTGCAGACCAGATTTCAGATGCAATCCTAGATGAGTTCCTTCGCCAGGACAGCGACAGTAAAGTTGCTTGCGAGACATTCGTAAGTACAGGTCTTGTTGTTATTGGTGGTGAGGTTAGAAGTGAGGATGCTTATGTAGATATTCAGCAAGTTGCACGTAGAGTGATCAACAAAATTGGTTACACCAAGGCTGAGTATATGTTTGACGGCAATTCTTGCGGTATTCTTTCTGCACTTCATGAGCAATCTCCAGATATCAACCGTGGTGTTGTAGTTGAGGAGAAAGATGAGCAGGGTGCTGGAGACCAGGGTATGATGTTCGGTTATGCTTGTACAGATACTCAGGAGTACATGCCATTGGCAATTTACCTTTCTCACCTGGCTCTTACAGAGCTTGCAGACATTAGAAAGAACACTACTCTAATGCCTTACTTGAGACCTGATGCAAAATCACAGTTTACAATTGAGTATGCAGATGATGATACACCTGTACGAATCCATACAATTGTAATCTCAACCCAGCACGATGAGTTTGATACAGATATAGCTATGCAGCAGCGTATTAAGAGCGATATCAAAAACATTCTTCTTCCTAGAATGGTTGCAAAACTTCCAGCTGAGACTGCAGCATTGTTCAAAGGTGACTACATTTTGCATGTAAATCCAACTGGCAAGTTTGTTATTGGAGGTCCTCACGGTGATACAGGCCTTACAGGCCGTAAAATCATTGTAGATACCTACGGCGGTAGAGGTGCTCATGGTGGTGGAGCTTTCTCAGGAAAAGACTCAAGCAAGGTAGACCGTTCTGCAGCTTATGCTGCACGCTACATTGCAAAGAACCTAGTGGCAGCAGGTGTTGCTAAGGAGATTCTTGTACAGTTGGCTTATGCAATTGGCGTTGCAAAACCTGTAAGTATTTTTGTAAATACCCGTGGCACTTGCCTTCTTAACGGTGTAACTGACGGTGTAATTGCAGAGAAGATTGGCCAGATGTTTGACTTGCGTCCTGCAAAGATTATTGAGAAATTCCAGCTTACAAACCCTATCTTTGAGGAGACTGCAGCTTATGGTCACTTTGGTAGAGCTCCTTACACTAAAGAGGTTGATGTAAGAGAGAACGGCCAGTGGGTAAAAAAAGAGGTTCAGTTCTTCGGTTGGGAGAAACTTGATGCAGTTGATAAAGTAAAAGAGGTTTTCGGACTATAGGAAAACCCCTATATAAATATGGCTGGCTCTAGACATGAGCCAGCCATATTTTTAAAAGCTTAAACCAATTGTACATCCAAAGACATTATCTTTAGGATTAGTTGTATATTGATACTGAAATCTGGTATTCAATGCGACTCCTTTGTCTGACAATCTGAATCTGAAACCTGCCTGAGGAAAAACAAGCACACCTATCCCACTGTTTTTAATAGAGGAATGATCATTTATCATCAAGCCCACATCTGTAACTCCAACAAAAGAAACAACTCTACTAATCGGGCAAAATACCCTAAAGTCTGCAAAAACAGAAACAGCATTATAGGCTATATACTTAGGCACAGACTGCAATAGGAACTTGCTATATCCAATACCTCCACCTATTTGAATTAGTTTATTAAGATTTGTAGAAAATGTAGTATTAACATTTATCCAGATATTATCGTCAGAACCTACAGCCGCACCAAGCATTATTTCAAACTTATTCTCAAATGCTCCAATGCTTTCTTGCCCCTGAGCAAACAAATGCAATGAGACAAATACAAAAACAAGTAAAAAGACAAGCTTCTTCATATTGAAACACAATTTAACTGTTATATTCGTGAATCTACGAAATATTATTGAAAATTATATAGAATCTCTTTTTGATATTGATATGTCAATCCATTCTGGGTTTCATACCAATCACCACCCGGATAATATAAAGTATTATCTCCATCCCCATCATACCCCCAATTCATAAGAATGTAATCACTCGATTCTGTAATAATTTCAGTCTTAATTTCTCCGTACTCATACATCTGATTTTCCGTTCTGGATGTCCATTCATATATGTAAGAATATTGATTTTCGATGGTACAATAACCATCTATTATCCAAGCATGACCATCTGTATATATTGGGATACCTAAAACACTATTCTTTGTAGCATAAGCCCCTACTATAACAGGCATATTATCCTGGAGACTTTCCCAAACTATATACTTATTATAATTTCCATATTGAGATGTAATATTCATCTCTTCATATAAGTCTTGCAAATCGTCTAAGTTAGCTCCACTTCCTTTATAATTATAATCCGTATCTATCTCATGTCCAACCCAACCGATTAATACGGCTGATTGCCCCCATTTATTTACATCAAATGCATCAACACTTAATGCCATATTATCCCATGCCATAGAACTCATATTTGAAAATGAAAAAGTATAGCTACTTTCATTCCCAACACAATTTTTACTGCATGACATTGACATCGCAGTAAAAATAAATAGACAGTAACCTAATTTTCTTTCCATATCCTTAATGTGTTAAGTTTGACATTAGTGAATGTACACACCAGTATAATAATCTTCATCTGCATATATAGATATATGATATATCCCAGGAGAAGATGCAGGGATTCGCACTAATGACTTAAAATCAGACGAAATATAAGTCCATTCTTCGCCTGTCGTAGTATTTTTTATTTTAATTTCTAACTCTTCAAAATTTAAATAGAAATTAAATTGAAATGATCCGCTGAAATAAGAACATATGATAGGAATTAATATATCCCTCGGTTTATTAGCATTCTCATTTTCACTACCTTTTTCTATTGGAATGGATTTTACTTCTTCATCTTTAACAGATGACGCTGACAGTGGCCCACAAACTTATAGAAACATAACTAGAAGCAATGGAATAAGAATTCTTTTCATAGCTGCTATTTTTAAGTTTATATTAAATTTCGATAGTTAAAAATACTACTTATAATTAATATACACACAAATTAAAATCTATGATAAAAAAGCGCAGATTATTAATAATATGCGCTTTACGAATTAAAATGAATACTATTTTCTATGACATCACACTTAGCGATTCTCTTTTCTCCTTTTTTCTTTGACGAGATCCAATTTTGACATTAGTCTTGACTTTCTATTGTATACGGTTTCAATGGAAATATTAAAGAAAACGCTCATGGCCTTAGGTGTAAAACCTGCATAGATATAGCATAGAAGCCTCCTTTCTTCGTTACTTAAATTTGGATGGCTGCTATAAATTATATCTATCAAATTATTGTTCGTATCATTTATAATCTGCTCCATCCACTTTATGTCAGACTCGTTGGTTCTAAAATCGTTGATGATACTCTCCACCTCTTTAATAAATATCTCTTTGGCCTTTGGTGTACTACGTTTTTCATAAAAGACTGTGGATAGGTTATTAATTAAGCTAATTCTGTTATTTATCACCTCATGTGCATTTGCATTAGCAGAACTCAGCTGAATATTCTGTAATTGCACTTTTTCTTTAACATGTTGCAAAGTACACTCTAAATCTGCCAATAAATCAATATATAATTCTAGTTTTTTATCCTTTTCTATTATCCATACTTTCAGTCTAAACAATATAATACTAATAATCATTAAAACAAGTAATCCCACCAATACGATAATTCGTCTATCTGTCCTTAATTTATATGCATTATATTTCAAATCATTTTCCAAATTCTGTTTCTGGATTTCTAATATAGGTTGCTGCAAATTCTTTCGGACTGCTTTATTTTGAATTATTGTAGTTTTTTCTAACGATTTCAGGGCTCCTTCTATTTCTCCTTTATATTTCAAAATAGAGTATTCCCATTGATATAATTTTGCAGTATCATTGATATCCACACATGCTCTCCACGCCAATTCGAGCGCCTTTTCTCCTAAAATGACATTATCTCTTGAAAAATAAAATTTTGCTATTGCTGCATTAAGTACGGCTCCTCCTGTGCCTATGCGCAAATCATATTTATTCAATAAATCCTCAGCCATATCATACATCCCTCTTTGAACATATTGAATAAATAAGTATTTAGCTGCATTCTTTACAGGTACACTATAATTCCATCTTCTTCCTTCTTCCATTACTTTTAGATAATAGGACTCACTACTATCATATAGTGTATCTTGCGTCGTTTCTGCCATATTCCAATACGCTGCAGCTATTTCTAATAATGCATATAATGCATGATGTGGTTTGTCTGCATTTTTATAGTAATCATAAGACGCCTCAAAAGCTTTCAAGCTCTTTGGATAATCATAATGAGAACTATATACTATTCCTATCTTATCATAAAGCAACCCTAATAAATAATCATCATTTATATCCTCTTCATAGCTTTGTGCACTTGAAAACGCTGTTATTGCCTCAGGATATTTTTCCGCATTCAAGTTTACCACACCCTTATAGTAATGGGCTAAAAATTTCTCCTTTATATTGCCTTTCTTGACATACCAGTTTTCAGCAATAGTTATCAAAGAATCATCTATTACATCAATATAGTTTTTATCCAGTGCCTGAGAATATAATAGGGCAAAGCGAGCAGTTGCCGCCTTGCCCTTTACTTTGATTTGTTTTATAGAATCCAAAACTGCCAATGCCCTCTCTGGAGACTCATTCATAAAAGCCTCTATCCTGTCAAAATCCTCATTAATATGAGCTTTACACCCGATAATTACCAAAGATACGACAACCAGTGCAATTTTTTTAAGGATATCCATATATATTTAATAAACTTATTTTATTTCCGGCTGCACAACTTTGAGTCTTTCACCTGCATCCTCCACAACTTTGCGCTTCCAATGCTCGCTGTAGCCAGGCTGGATAGGACCTGCAGGTATGTTTTTGCCGGCGCCATTGTCTTTGAACGAGCCGTCTGAATTCTGACGTTTTACGTTGCCGTCTATGAATTTTACCAGAAGATACTCATCCAGTTCCTTCCATTTCTTGAACATGCGGTCTGCAAATTTCTCACTCCATACTGTAAGATATTCCTTAACCTCAGCAGGTTTGGTCTTATATAGCCTCAATGCCTCTGCATCTACTGTAGGGATAATTTGCAATGCTCCGTTCTCATGATCATTTGCTGCCTTCTGAATCTCCGGAGCTATAAGATTATACCTCAAGTATGCAAACTGGGCAACTCTGTTGAACAGCCAGAATGCAGAAGTTGGAGAGTACTGCATAAGGTTGCCGTTTCCTACCTTAAAGCAGTTAGGGGCTCTAAGGCCGCTTGAGTAAATAGGGGTAAGACAAGAAGTTGCCGCATCATCAACTCCAAACCAAAGTATACCTCCAATCTCATCAGGCAACCAGTTGCGGGCCTGGCCAAGAATCCAGAATCCTGTCTGCTGGGTTGCAATGGCACGCTCGTTTGTATATCTTACGCTGTCTACTTCAAACGATGATGGTCTCCAACGGTAAGGTAATTCAAATCCGCCGGCACCGATATCTTTTCTCATATCAAGAGGGGTATTCTCATAATGGTCTCTCATTACATCTGCTACCTCCTTTACAGAAAGTTTATGTGCAGGTTTTATGTATAGAGGCATTTTGTTGGCAGGATTTGCACCACTTGCAAAATCAAAATAGTCCATTGCCGGCTTATCTTCAATCATTCCGCCGCCAAGGATATTAAATGCCGCCCATACTCTGGCCTCACATGCTCTAAGTGCACTGAAATCTGCTGGTGCGTATGTGTCACAGAAGCTGAAATCCTCATCGGTTCCCTCATACAGGCCCGCTTCCCTTGCAAATGACACAACATCTTTTGCCCACATACAGTTCTCTGTATCGGCAAAAGGAATTTTGTCTATGCGGGACTGGTTTGCATGTGCTGAGATATAACCGTCGGGAATACGGATTGCCACCCATACTGCTCCCTTGTTTTCATTCTGTCCTTTTGTATTGAGTCTGGTTCCTTTGCCTATCATCTCCATAATCCACACCTCATCCTTATCTGCTATTGAGAATGACTCGCCACCTGAACAGTATCCGTACTCTGCCACAAGGTCTGTCATTACTTTAATGGCTTCTCTGGCAGTTTTTGCACGCTGTAGGGTTATATAGATAAGCGAACCGTAATCTATGATACCTGTAGTATCTACCAGTTCATGTCTTCCTCCAAAGGTTGTCTCAGTAATGATAAGCTGGTGCTCATTCATATTTCCCATTGTTGAGTATGTGCGTGGAACCTGTGCTATCTCACCCAAGAAGTGTCCACCATCCCACTCAAACACTTTAAGTTTGCTCCCTTTGGGGAATACACCTGCAGGGGTATAATATAACTCACCATAAAGCACATGGGAATCTGCAGAATAGGTTACCATTACAGAGCCGTCTTTTGTAGCACCTTTTGTAATTAGAAGGTTACTGCACGCCTCCGATACATTAACTGAAAGCATTAGAGCTACAGCTACCAGAATTGTTCTAAGAATATGTTTCATCTATGAATTAATTTATTGTTTTCCTTTTTCAAATGTACAACAAAATTTCAAATTGGAATAAAACCCCTATATTTGTGATAATTAATTGATCGTAAATTGTAAAGATTATGAAAAATACATTAACGTTACTTTTTGCATTTGCTGCACTTTTTATATTCTCTCCATTGGCAGCACAGCAGCAGCCTGAAAAATCTCCGGAAGAGTTTGCCATAGAGGAAGCCGACAGATTGGGCCAAGAGCTTAAACTGAACGGAACACAGATGTTCTATGTTGATTCTATATTGCGCGCCAATTTCATTGGTCTGCAGGAAGATATGGACAGGTTGAAAGATAGGGGCAGTGAAGATTATGATACATATACTGCTACCAGAGAAAAATGGATACAGAAGACAATAGATTCTTTTAAGGGAATTTTGGATGAACAGCAATACATAAAGTATCTGAAATATCTGGGCAAGGGTAAAGAATACAAGAAAGGTAAAGACGGCAAGTATTACCTTAAGGAAGATCTTAAAAAGAAGAAAAAGTAATCTACCATTAATCAGTAATGAACATTAAGGCTAAAGGATATTTATTGGCAGCCATATCTTCTGCCACTTACGGTATGAATCCCCTTTTCTCACTGCCGTTGTACGCAGACGGGATGAGCGTGGATTCTGTCCTTTTTTTCAGATATCTGTTTGCTGTACCTATTGTTGCACACATACTTAAGAGAGGAGGAAGAAACTTTTCTATAGGAAAGGGAGAGATATTGCCTTTATTGATGGTTGGAGTGTTTTTTGTAATTTCTTCAATCACCCTGTTCAGGAGTTACCATTACATGGATTCCGGTATAGCCTCAACAATCCTTTTTGTTTACCCTGTTATGGTGGCTCTTATAATGACTTTATTTTTTAAAGAGAGGATCTCTCTGCTTATATGGGGGTGCATAGCTCTGGCCCTTACCGGAGTTGGATTACTTTACAAAGCTCCAAGCGGTGCCACTCTCAGTCTTACAGGAATTCTTTTTGTCCTTGGCTCTGCACTTGCGTATACACTGTACATCATTACAATAAACAAGACTGTACTTAAGGAAGTCCCTTCAACAAAAGTTACTTTTTATGTAATATTATTGGGCTTCTTTATATTTTTGGCCATGGTTCTATTGGGAGAAGGGCTACAGACTCCTTCCAAATGGTACTTGTGGCTGGATTTGCTGGCTTTTGCCTTATTCCCTACAGTTATTTCCATGTTGTGTGCAACCAAGGCAATAGTTTATATAGGCTCCACTCCTACCGCAATTTTGGGTGCCCTGGAGCCGGTTACAGCAGTACTTTTTGGTGTGGCAGTTTTTGGCGAAACCCTTACAGGAAGAGATATAGCAGGACTTTTGCTTATTATCATTTCTGTAACATTTGTAGTGGCTCTTCCAAAACTTAAAAAAGAGAAAGAAAAAACAAATAACTAGCAGTGCTATAGACAATAAAATACCAAAAATGTGGTATTGGGCTTTAGTATCAAAGGTAGTACCTTTGTAATGTAAAGATAAGAGATATTAGTTAAGCCATTTATTATTGTTTGTTAGCACAGATCGCCCCGCAAAGGCGGTCTGTACTGCATTAATACATTCTGTACCATGGAAAGAATTTTTACAGCAAGGGATACAATGGAGACCCTCATTACAACAAACTACAGGCTATTGGGAATGCTTAGCCGTTTTGGAATCTCATTAGGTGTAGGCGACAAAAGTATTGAGGAGGTTTGCAAACTCAGCGGTGTAGACTGCAACACATTTCTTGCGGTGGCAAATCTTTTCATTAATCCGGAAGCTACATCCGACACTGATTTTTCAATGGATGACCTTATCCTTTACCTTAAAAATTCCCACTCATATTATATAGATTACCGTCTTCCTGCAATAAGGGAGGCACTGCAGAAGGCAACAGTTGGGGGAGGAAAGGATATGCAGTATCTTATCCTCAACTACTTTGACGATTACGCCGCAGAGGTGGCACGTCATATGAACCAGGAAAATGAAGAGGTATTCCCATATCTTCATAATCTCATTGAGTGTTACAAGAGTGGAGAGGCTTTGGCAGGGGGCAAAAACCAGCATATTTTTAGCGAGCAACACAACTCCATTGATGTGAGGCTTGGCGAGCTTATTGACATTATAGTAAAATACTATCCCGGCGGCGCTTCAAACGACCTCAACACCGTGCTGTATGACATATTTGTATGTCAGCAGGATTTGGAGAGCCACAATCTTATAGAGGATGTGCTCCTAATGCCTAAAGTAAAGGAGATTGAAGAAAAACTAAACCGCACCCAGGAGAAGAAGTCTGACGAAGGGACACTCAGCGACAGGGAAACTGATGTACTTGTTCATATTGTGCATGGCCTTACAAATAAGGAGATTGCTGCAAAAATGTTCCTTTCTGTGCACACGGTAAACACTCACCGCAAAAATATAATGAACAAGCTTAAGATACACAGCCCTGCAGGACTTACCATCTATGCAATTGTAAACAAGCTAGTATCAATTGATGAACTTGATATAAAATAATATCTAGCGGAGAATCATCCATATTGCTAAAGCAAGCAATACAAGTGTAATGAGAGGGGCAAACCAAACCCCTCTTATTCTGTTTTGGCCCGGACGGGTATTGCATATACCAACCTTAAGGGCATCATTCTCACAAATTTTCACACAATCTCCGCACAAATTGCAGTCAATGTCAACAACTCTCTTTACCTTATTCATCTCTACTGAATAAGGGCAACAGGTGCTGCATTTTCCACACTCTTTGCATTTGTGCACATCTCTATGTATGTGCAGCAGCGAGATATTATATTCTGCTTTTTTAAAGAAAATCTCCAGCAAATATCCGCAGACAAATGTCATTTCCATAATTGGGAAATTTATTCCAAAATCATGCACTATAAGATGAGCCGCAAAAGCCACCACAACAAATACCGTAAACCTTACCACATTGCTGGCTGCATTGAATATGCACATATATTTGCAGAAGAACATATTTTCAAACAAACCAAGTATAACAATTGGCACTAGCACCAATGCTATGGACAACCAAATTGGAACAATGGCGTTTAAGTTTGGGTGGAACAGCACAATTGCAAGGATATATTTCAGTGAACGGAGTAATTTGTCGGGAAGAGACCATCTCTTTATACCCCATTTTGGACTGATAAACTTATTCCTTGCCTTTGTAACATATTCAGACAAAAGTCCGCCAGGGCACAGGTGGCTGCAGAACAACTTTCCAAAAAAAAGATTTGCCACAACAATAAGCCATAGAAAAAGAATTGAGAAACGGTGCATTCCGCTAAAAAGATGGGGATAGATGGCAACAACCGCAATAGCAGTAATAAACCCGTACTGCATAACCCTCCTTAACTTATCTACTCTTGATCCGTTCATATAAGGTCCCCCTTATCACAAAGTTATAATTTTTCTATCTTTGCGCAATGAAATTTTTTGACAACCATACACACAGCACCTTTTCTCCCGACAGCAGTGCAACTGTAAAGGATTCCATCATTACAGCCATGCACCAAGGGAACCTTATGGGTATTGCCATAACAGACCATTACGACACAGACGCCCCTACCAGGGACCAGGAGTTCCTTTTCAACCCTGCTCAGCAACAGGAAGAGATACTTAAAGTATCCTTTGATCTCCAGGAGGAGATGCAAACAAGAGGATTTAAGGTAATGAGAGGTATTGAGGTTGGCCTGCAGCCGCAATGCATGGATAAGATAAAATCGTTTACAGCGCAATACAATTTTGATACAGTAATTGGATCAATCCACTTTGTTGACGGCCTTGACCCTTATATGGGAACCTACTATACAGACAAGGATTACAGGACAGCATACAGCAACACCCTGGAGATAATGTACAGGTGCATTAAAGAATACGCAGACTTTGATATCCTTGGGCATTATGATTATGTTGCCAGATACTCCCCATACGGCCCCGGATGCAGGGATATAACTATGGCAAAGTTTGGTGATTACCTTGAGCCTATACTGCAATTTCTGGCCCACAACGGAAAAACATTTGAGCTTAACACTAAAACATACAAAAACCACAAAGGGTATATTCCTCTGCTGGATACAGAGATTCTTAAAAGATTCCGAGAACTTGGCGGCGAGGCAATAAGCCTTGGTTCTGACTCTCACAACACATTAAGGTATGCCGACGAGTTTGAGAAATACGCACTTATAGCAAAACAGTGCGGATTCCGATATCTTGTATATTTCCAGAACAGGAAGCCACAGTACTATAAGATTGATATATAAAAATAAAGGGGGCCCTGAGCCCCCTTCTTCATGTTTAGAACAAACCTGTAATCTCCCCCTCTGCCGTAATGTCCATTGCTTCTGATGCAGGGACCTCTGGAAGCCCGGGCATCCTCATTATTTCACCAGTTATCGGGATTAAAAAACCTGCGCCCGATGCTATCTCAATTTCCCTTACAGTTATTATAAAGTCTTTTGGCCTTCCCAAAAGGGCAGGGTTATCTGAGAGAGATTTCTGGGTTTTAGCCATACAGATTGCAAGGTTCTGCAACCCCAGGTCATAGATTTTCTTAAGGTCTGCCTTTGCCTTTGCTGTGTAATCTACAGCAACTGCTCCATAAATCTTCTTGGCAATTGTCTCAATCTTGGACTCCACACTCTGCTCAAGACTATACATTGGAACATATCTGTTATTTTGGGCAAAACTCTCCTCCACTACTGCCGCTACCTGGTTGGCAAGCTCAATTGCACCATCTCCTCCTTTTGCCCAAACATTTGCCTCAGCACATTTTACGCCCAATGAATCACAGAACTCCTTAATATAATCAATCTCCGCCTGAGCATCGGTGGTAAACCTGTTTATTGCCACCACTGGGGTAAGATTGAACTGCTTTATGTTCTCAATATGCTTCTGCAGATTCTCTATACCTGCTTTTACAGAATCCAACCTGCGATTAATCTCCTCTACCGGACAAACTCCGTCTGCACATGCGGTTGTCTCTTCCTTAAGCTCCTTCAAAGACATGCCACCATGATATTTAAGCGCCCTTACAGTTGCAACAAGCACTACGGCCTGCGGATTGAGCCCTGCAAAACGGCATTTGATATCAAGGAACTTTTCAGCGCCAAGATCAAAACCAAATCCCGCCTCTGTAATTGTATAATCACTTAGCGCAAGAGATGTTTTGGTAGCAATAACTGTATTTGTACCCTGCGCTATATTTGCAAAAGGGCCTCCATGTATAAGAGCCGGCGTCTCCTCCAATGTCTGTACCAAATTAGGCTTTATAGCATCTTTCAACAAAGCCGCCATGGCTCCATTTGCATTGAGATCCCTAGCATACACCGGTTTTTTATCAAATGTATACCCTACAAAAATATTCCCCAATCTGTTTTTAAGATCCTGCAGATCCTCACTTAGACAAAGAATAGCCATAATCTCAGATGCAGCCGTAATATCAAATCCCGTTTCTCTTGGTATTCCCGACGAAGTACCTCCCAATCCCACAACAATATGCCTTAGGGAGCGGTCATTCATATCCATCACCCTTTTCCATGAGATGGTCCTTGGATCTATATTAAGGGAACGCTTCTTGCTCTGGATATTATTATCTATAATTGCAGCCAAAAGATTATGCGCTTTCTCAACTGCAGAAAAATCTCCTGTAAAATGAAGATTAATATCCTCCATTGGGACAACCTGTGAGTATCCGCCACCCGTAGCACCTCCTTTTATTCCAAAAACAGGACCAAGGGACGGCTCCCTCAATACAACTGTTGTCTGACGCCCCGTCTTGTTCATTGCCTGTGCCAGACCAATGGAAACTGTAGTCTTGCCCTCACCAGCAGGTGTTGGTGATATTGCAGAAACCAGAACCAAAGCTCCTTTTTTGCCAGTTTTCTTCTGTTTATATGTAAGAGGAATCTTTGCTTTGTATTTGCCATACAATTCCAAATCATCCCTATCTATATTTAATTTATCTGAAATTTTCTCTATATGCAGCATCTTATGTGCCCTTGCAATTTGAATATCTGTTGCCATATTTTTTCATTTTAAGATTTTTGTAAAGATAATAATTATAATTTAGAATAGCAAATTTTCCTTTTGGACGTTGTCTTTTTGTGCAAAAACTCTAATTTTTGAAAGAAAAATTTGGAAGTTTAAAAAAAGTGCGTATCTTTGTACCCGCAAACGAAATGAATGACGCGGGATTCGTCTAACGGTTAGGACGGAAGATTCTCATTCTTCAAATAGGAGTTCGATTCTCCTATCCCGTACAAAGGCTCTCAAAAACGAGAGCCTTTTTTCTTTTACACAAAAAAACACTTGAGGCAATGATAGACAGCATATCAAATGTATCCCCTAAAGGGGCTCATACATCCCTGCTGGTAAGCAGCAGTAATGAATATTGCCACCATGGCCATATTGCTGAGACAGGTATCATTGAACACATTGCACAAAGTGTTTATGCAATGTACATATCTAACAGCAATGCAGCGGGGAAACCGGCTCCATCCATATCTCTAATTGAGATTAAAAGGTTCAATCTTAATTTCCTTCCCAAAATTGAAGAGACAATTAGGACATCTGTAAAAATTGTATCAGAGAATAAAGGCAATATCCTTGTAAATGCAACAGCCACTGTAGGAGGTGAAATTGCCGCCGGTTGCATTATGAAATTTTTTATAAAAGGAGCACAATGAAACTACAGGAGAACTTTTTTAACATAAGGAAGATTTCATATCCCAACTCAGACACAAAACACGGCAAAATTAAGATAGATCTTAATGCCTCATCTGAGAAAGCCTGTTCCAGCGCATATATTATTCAAATGGTAAAAGAGTGCGCACAACTTATGGCTCATGAGAAATTTCTAATAAGCTACATCAAGCAATATAGAGTTATCACTCCTGTTGTTCCGTCCATCACTCCTAACCTTATGGTTGAAATCTTTTTGGAGCAGACAGACAAAGAGGGCACAGGGATAATATATAAACTGAGAGCTTTGGGCAACAAGCTCGGAAATTCTGAGATAAAATTTTTTGACATTTCTGCTGAACTTGCTACAATAAGGTAATTCAAGCAGACAGCAAACAGAGATATTTATTATGACAAATCTTGTAATCAAATTGTACAGGGCACTGAAAAAAAAACGTGCTCTATTCTACACCCTCCTTATAGCCACATCTGCGCTATTTGTATTTTTGGGAAGCAAAGTCACTTATGAAGAGGATATCTCAAAGCTCCTGCCAGCTACAGATGAGAGCAAATCTGCCGGCTTTGCATTTAACAACCTTAAGGTAAAGGATAAGATCTTCATTCAGTTTATGCTAAAGGACACAACAGCATATAATGAAGAGACCATGTACACACTCGCAGAGGCTGCCGACACATTTGCAGATTCTCTCTTAATACAGGATACCGCAACAAATTATATAGCAGACCTCACATGGAGGCTTGATGAGTATCTTATGCAAGATGCAATGGGGTACTTGTTTGAAAACCTTCCACACTTCCTTGATAAAGACTTCTATGGACCTTTGGAGGAAGTCATCACCCCTGCTCATGCAGATGCTGCAATGGCAAACAATGTTGAGTTGCTCTCCTCTGCACAGGGAATGTTCTGGTATGATATTGTAAGGAATGACCCTCTTGCCATCCGCAATATTTTCCTTAATCAGAACAAAGGTCTTGCAGGTATAATGGGGGGCAACTACAAAATTATGGAGAGTCATTTCTTTACTCCCGACAGCACAGTTGCAATAGCATTCCTTTCCCCAAACTTCAAATCATTTGACTCAAAGCAAGGAACATGGTTGGTTGAGATGCTGGAGGGCGAAATAGAAAAATTTGAAGCTGCAAACCCTGAAATTGAGATACTCTTCCATGGAGCCCCTGTACAGAGTGTTTTCAACTCAAGACAGATTAAGGATGACCTGGTAACTACTCTTGGATTCTCACTTATACTTATAGGACTTATTATCTGGGGATGTTTCAGGAATAAAAGCACATTGCTGCTTCTGCTTGTCCCTGTAATTTATGGAGCATTCTTCTCATTGTCGGGAATATACCTTATAAAGGGAGGAATGTCACTTATGGCTCTTGGTATTGGCGCAATTGTGCTTGGAGTAGCATTGAGCTACTGTCTTCATGTGCTTACCCATTATAAATATGTGAGCGATCCTGAGACTGTCCTTAGAGAGCAGACCAAACCGGTAATTATGGGCAGTCTTACCACAATTGGTGCTTTTATGGGGCTTATGTTTACCAAATCAGAGCTTTTGTCAGACTTTGGAATGTTTGCCGCATTGGGAATGGTAGGTACAACAATTTTCTGTCTTGTATTCTTGCCTCATTTCTTCAGGCCTGAGAATAACAAAATAAATAAAAAAGCGTTTGCTCTTATTGAGAAACTCAACACATATCCTTTTGAGAAAAAAGGGTGGCTTGTTGCTCTTGTCCTTATAGTATTTGTTGTCTCTCTATTTACCGGAAAGAATGTAGGGTTTGACTCAGACCTTAAGAATATTGGCCACTACGAGCCAGACATCATGCGTTCACAATCCATTATGGCACAGAAAACTATGCCAGGAATGGTAAGCAAGTACTATGCAGTGCTCTCTAAAGACCTTGACAGTGCGCTTACATACAATATAGCCCTTGAAAAGAAATGCAGGGAGCTTGCAGACAGCGGCCTTATCAAAAAGTTTACCAATACTGCAATGCTTATGTTGCCTGGCAATATCATTGAAGAGAGGATTTCACTTTGGGAAAATTTCTGGAATGAAGACAGAGTTGAGAATACACGTAAAATTCTAAGCAACAGCGGTAAAAAGCAAGGCTTTAAAGAAGGGATGTTTGATCCTTTCCTCAATCTTGCGCAAGGAGAGTATGAAGTTTCATCAATTATTGATGCCGGTCTTATCCCTGACGGCCTTTTGGCCAACTTTGTAGAGTATACAGACAGTACATATCTTGTATTTACCTCTGCTCAGGCTCTTCCTGAGGATATGCTTACTGTGAGCAATGCTTTAGTAAAAGAGACTGAGGGCATCCCTGGCAATGCCATAATTGTAGTAGATCCGTTTTTCTACACCCAAAATATGGTACAGCTGCTTAATGACGACTTTAACGTTGTCCTTGGCATCTCTTCGCTGTTTGTGCTTATAGTACTTCTGCTATCATTCCGCAATATTCCAATTGCACTCATTGCCTTCCTGCCTATGAGTATGAGCTGGTATATTGTTCTTGGAGTAATGGGCATATTTGGCCTGGAGTTCAACCTGATAAATATTGTAATTTCTACCTTCATTTTTGGCATAGGTGTTGATTACAGTATCTTTGTAATGGACGGACTGTTAGGTAAGGAGAATCCAAAATTGCTCACATACCATAAGAGCGCAATCTTCTTCTCAGCTGTGGTACTCATTTTGAGCATTGCATCACTTATGTTTGCTGTTCACCCTGCAATCAGTTCAATTGGACTCTCTACCCTTATTGGTATGGCATCTACAATTGCCATAACATATACATTGGAGCCATTCCTTTTCAATTTATACAAGAAGTGGAAAGAGAGAAAGAATTAGGGTATTAACTATTACAAGAATATTGATATGAAGAAATTGTTTACATGCGTAATTGCGGTACTTGCAGCTGCTTTTGCTGCAAATGCACAGAACACTCCTGAGTGTGATGCAGCCATTGCCAAGATAGCTAAGGCCAACGCAAACTACAACACCGTTACATGCAAGTTTACCAAAACAGCAAATATGGTAATGATGGAGAAAGAGCTTAAATCTGAGGGTAACCTTACATATGTACGCCCATCACACCTTAAAATGGAATACACCACTCCTGCAGGTGATTTATTGGAGATTAACGGAGATGCCCTTACAATGATTAGCGGCAAGCAAAAACGTACCTCAAATGTTAAGGGTGACGGACGTATGGCATCACTTAAAAACACTCTTCTTTACAGTATTGGCGGTGATGTTGCAGCAGTTGCAGCAGAGAACAACGCCTCTATAAAATTTGAGGAGAGCCCTTTGTACTACATTTTTACCTTAAAAAAAGGAAAAGGAGTGAAAAGCCAGTATGTTGAACTTGTATTGAGTTACAGCAAAAAAGATTTGTCACTCTGCATAATGACAATGGTTGAATCTAACGGGAACTTTACAGTTTACTATACTCCGGTAAAAGAGTTCAACAAATAAGTGTCCCGACAGAAAACTTTACAGCACCTCCAGCAGATCTTTGCAGGAGGTGCTTTCGTATAAATTGGGGTGTACAATTTCCTCTGCCACTTTCTCATGCTCCCATGTAGAATAGAACGGGATATATATTCCATAGCCACCCAACTCAAGCACAGGAAGGATATCTGACTTCATGGAATTTCCAATCATCAGGAACTCTTTGTTGTTGCACCCCAAACGATCAAGCAGAGTGGCATATGTCTGTGGGGTCTTGTCACTCATAACCTCCAAATATTGGAAATATTTGGCCAACCCTGAGCGCTCCAGTTTGCGCTGTTGGTCCAGTAAATCTCCCTTTGTTGCCAAAACTAAGGTATATTTCCCGCTTTGGGACAATTTCTCCAGTAACTGCTCAACCCCAGGCAGAATATTTATCGGGACCTTTATAAGTGATGTTCCTATTTCTATGATTTTTCCCATCTCTGTTGGGGTAAGGGGCTCCTTGCTGCTGTTGTTGCTCAAGTTTATGGCAGTCTCCATAAGAGACAATGTAAAAGCCTTGGCACCGTAGCCGTATGGAGCCAGATTCTTTATTTCTGTCTTATACAGAACATCTATTATCTCCCCAGCAGATGCAAAACGCTCCAACACCTTACAGTAATGTGCCTCTGCCTCACGGAAATAGGGTTCATTTACCCAAAGGGTATCATCCGCATCAAATGCTATATATTTTACTTTGCCAAAAAGCTTTTTCACAATTTCATTTTTTATGAGTGTGAAGATAGGGATTATTTTTACGTTTTTCTCTTTAACTTTGCGTTTTACAAGAATAATAACTGTAACCTTATGAAAAAACTGTTTCTATTCCTTTTGCTAGCCATATATGCAGCTGGAGCAAATGCACAGACAAATGAATTGCCACGTACTACACCAGAGGAGCAAGGCGTCCCTTCAAAGGCTCTTATTGCCCTTTTTGACTCTTTGCATGTAATGCCTGGAACAGATATACATAGCATGATAGTGATGCGCCACGGTAAAGTTGTGGGAGAGTTCTACCCTGCCCCATTTGCAGCTGAGTACCAACACACCCAATACTCAAGTTCAAAAACTCTTGTAAGTATGGCTGTAGGCATAGCAATTGACCAGAACAGGCTTCGCCTTACAGATAGGGTTGCAACATTCTTCCCGGAGTATCTTCCCCAGAGCATTTCAACAAATCTTGCAAATATGACTGTGGAGGACCTTCTTACCATGCAATCGGGAATAAAGCCTGATTGGGCAATGCGCAGCAAAGGGGTTGAATGGATAAGGACATTTCTTGCCAAACCGGTTGTGAATACTCCTGGAGAGGTATTTGCGTATGACTCCATGGTTACATACATGATTTCTGCAATTGTGCAGAAAGTTACTGGAATGAAGACACTGGATTTCCTTAAAAAGTATCTTTTTGACCACATGAATATCTCGGTTGTAAATTGGGAGGAGAGCCCAGAGGGTGTGAATACAGGCGGTTGGGGCCTACATATCCAGAGCGAGTCCCTTGCTAAAATTGGTCAGATGTGGCTTGATGGCGGTATCTGGAACGGAAAACAGCTTATCTCAAAAGAGTGGATTGAGCAGATGAGCAGCAAGCACGCAAACGGAGGAGACTTTGGCTACGGCTACCAGACCTGGATGTGTGCTTATCCTGGCGCAGTAAGGGCAGACGGTGCACTTGGCCAATATGTGATTGTTGTGCCTGAGAAAGATGTTGTAATTGTACTTACTGAGGCTTCATTCACCAACGGTAAACCTCAGAGAGGCCTTATCTGGAACAAATTCCTTCCTGCCCTTGCAGACAGACCGCTTCCTGCAAGCAAAGACTACGAAAAACTTGTTGAGAAACAGAAAAACTATACATTGGAAATACCTGCCGGCAAACAGAACTCATCATGGATAAAGAAACTTCAGGGCAAAAAAGTGGTTATCCCTGCCAACAAATACGGATGGGCTTCTGTAACATTTGAAAAAACAGCAACCGGCATGGAGGCTCAGGTAACCAAGACAGACGGCAGCACCTACGCACAACCAATGGGTTACCGCACATGGGAAAGAGGAACCATTGTAGGGATGCCTCCATATTCAATCAACCCTATTGACTGGCATAAAGGCCTTGAGGGTCCATTCTACTGCGCCGGCAGCTATGGCTGGGAGAAAAACGCCCTCAACACCTCATTCCACTATGTAAACTGGGTTACCTCCTTGCACATGAAATGGGAATTTGCAGCAGATGGAAAATCTGCCACACTTCAAATCTCAAACAACTACACCAAGAACAAAGTAGAAACATTTGAATGTACAATTGAATAAAGCATATGAAGAAATTTATTTTATTAGTATCCGCATTACTTCTTACCAACATGGCGGTGATGGCACAGAGCAGCATGGCATTTGAAAAAGGATATCGCGGGAACATTTCACTTACAGGAAATTTTGGAGTAAACAAGCATCTTATTAACAATGGTGTTGAAATTACAACATCACACGGTTATAGTTTTGGTGATGGAATGTATATAGGTGGTGGAATTGGTGTTAATTTCAGCATGAACAACTATATGGATATTCCAGTATACTTTGACATAAAGTATAATATCACTGATTGGAAACTCAGCCCATATGTAGATTGCCGTACGGGTTTTGTTATATGGGGAGATGCTGAGGAACTGGCCTTTATGGCATCACCGGGTGTTGGTTTTGACTACCGCAGGATGAGTTTCCGCGCAGGATATAAGTGTGAAGCAGTCTCAAATTTCAAGTTCCATACCATTTCAGTGGGAATATCTGTCAACTTCTGATATGACAACAGATAATTGGCGCACCAGATTAAACAATATACCAGCCCTGCATTACTGCAGGGTTTTTTATTGTATAATTACCCGCCGCTTTGAACCAACGCAGCAAAGGTTTGTTTAGAATCATAAACATTGGCTATGATACAAAATTTTCTATTTCCGGTTTACAGCAATTTCTGGTACTCTCTGTTGCTGCTTTTTGCAAGAATTATAGTTGGAGGAATGTTCCTTACCCATGGTCTGCAAAAATTGGTAAATTTCAAGACATTTTCAGACTCTTTTCCAAGTATAATGGGAATGGGCAGTACACTTTCCCTTTCACTTGCAATCTTTGCAGAAGTTTTCTGTACTCTGGCGTTCATTACAGGATTCCTATACAGACTGTCAATGCTTCCCATGATCTTTACCATGATAATGGCTGTGTTTGTTGCCCATGCCAATGATCCGTTCTCTGTTAAAGAGCTGGCTACCCTATATCTGTTCATTTTTGTGGTTATGTATCTGACAGGGCCGGGTGCTTTTGCTGCAGATTACTTTTTTACCAGGAAAATAGTCGTTTAAAACGGCTATATGGCATAAATTTACGCGATTTACGCTTCTTCTGGTTTGCCATTGGTATATTGCAGGCAAAAAGAATTATGGCAAAAATGCGTATTGTAAAGTGGTTTTGGGGAGCAATTATATTTTGTCCGTTTGCAATGGTTTCATGCACCAAGAATATGCCTGGTAAAGAGAGCGTCATAGAAAATGGGCAGAAACTTTTTAATCCAGTTGAGAGCATTGTTTTTGAATTGAATGGCGAAAAGTATATTTCCGGCACCATGGACAAAAAGAACGATACAATTACCCTACAGGAAGAAGGATTGCGGGTCTTTAAAATAGCAGGATATAAGCCTGAGGATGCATATCCTGTTCCAACAATTACAGGGATTAATTTCTATCAGGATATTTATGCCTTCAATTACACCAAGGATTCAATTGTAATCTTGAGTGGAAAATATGCAACTCCTGTAAATCACTATCTGAGTTTTATTGAAGGGAATTTCCAACAACTGACCGGAGCCAACTTGGCAAAAGCAATGACAATAAGGTTTTACAATATGGTGAACCGCACCCATGATATGTCAGTTATTGAAATTGACGGCATAATGCAGCAGGTTAAATGGGAATCATTGGGAAAACTTCGCAGATACCGCATAGAGTTAAATATAACGCAGCAAGAGGGAGAAACAAGCAAAGAGCAAACCTTCTCCATCCCATTCTATGAACAGACCAATAAAGTGGAAATTTCTGGGTTTCCCGATACATCAACCCCATATATTATACTTTCCCCCGGAGATTCTCTGCAGTTGGTATTCAGCAGTGTTGCTCCAGAAGAATTTACCATTTACGAGTGGGCAAAAGGGGTAGCCAACAAAAGATTTGATTCCCTTAACAGGGAGCATATTGAGCAACTCTACCTGTCAGACCTGAATAATCCGCTCCTTACTGAGGAGGCCAGGCGTTATACAGATTCCAAAGTATCACTAAGCCGGAACGGAATGTTAAAAGTTGACAAAAGTTGGGATGCCGGGCAAGCTACTTCAAATGGAGGGCATATCTATAACGAGGTACCTGTCTGCATAATAATGATGCCACAGCTCAATTCTCAGGATATAACAACAGCAAACACACCTACCCCGTTCTTCTGCAATGGGTTAGTTAAGATAAATACCAAAAGATAGCCTATTTAAATTTTGGAAATACTGTTTTGTATATGACAGCATTACGGGCAGACTCCCCTACGGGGTGAAACACTGTGTAAAGTGTCCTCCCCTTAAAATCCAATCCTTCAGGCTCATTCTTCTGGTCTGAATAGAAATATTCAGCCAATTTTTTACCCGTTTCAAGATCAACAATGTGTAGTTTGTTCCCTTTTGGAGAACATCCGTCGGGAAGAAAAGCTTTCCCTTCATGGATTTTGCTCCCTTGGGCAATTGATATACCCTCAATGGCAATCTCCTGCAGGACATCTGCAGGAGTAAGGTGAACTTCACCGTTTTGGTCTGAGTCTGACAGCATGGGCAGACGGAATTTCTTGAGATATTTTGTGCTGTAGTGCTTGCCTCCGTATATGTAAATATAACCATTGTGTGCGTCTACAATCCAGTCCATGGCTATTTTAAACTCTTCTGAATCATAGAAAATCTTCTGGACTATCCTGGAGCCCTGCAATGTAATGTCTGTCACATAGCAGCATCGGCTACCCATGCACTCGGAGACATATAGAAGCGGGAATTGTGAATCTTTTGAATACTTCTCGCTGCCAAAACCTGCATTGTTGCAGTGGGAAGTGTTTCCCTCCAGCATAAAGGAGTTTACGTATTCCTTCTTGTTAAGATCCAAGATTACGCACATCCCTTTATCCCTTAACGAAAAGCCGTAGTTTTTATAGATTGCAAAACCTTGCACAGGGCGCTTGGTCTCGAGATTGGCAGGAAGCGCATCATTATACTGCAAAAACAACTTTTCCACTTTTGGAGACACAGTTTTCTGAGCAAATGCAATTGCACCTGTTAGTAGTGCCATGGCAGTCAATATGATTGTTTTGAGAAGCATGGTAAGCAAATTTACATCTACACAAATTTAGCATATTTTAGTATTATATGCACAAACAAAAAAAGCACCTGCATTACTGCAAGTGCTTTATTTTCAATTGAAGTGGGCCCAACTGGGCTTGAACCAGTGACCCCCTGATTATGAGTCAGGTGCTACTAACCAACTGAGCTATAGGCCCCAATTGAGAGTGCAAAAATAATTATTTTTTTTACACTTCCAAAATTTATGATATGCTTGCTGCCCCCCGGGTAGGCCCCAGAGGGCTACAAGCTATATTATCAAACTTTGATCTCAACCTCAACACCACTAGGAAGCTCCAATTTCATTAGAGCGTCTACAGTTTTAGGAGTAGAGCTGTAGATATCCAATAGG
>JAZTYE010000072.1:0-27318 GCA_045636765.1 Candidatus Egerieisoma sp. | reverse complement strand
CTCGGCTTGTCACTTATGAAGGAGTCTGTACCTGATTTGCAGAAAACTCCAGAGGTGCTTTCATTTATCCAGGGATGGCAGGGGTATGGTTTTGGCTCGGTAATTATATTCCTGATTTTTGGAACACTGCTCACTTTGGTGCTCCAGTCATCCAGTGCAACCATGGCTCTTACCCTAATTATGCTTAACATGGGATGGATAAGGTTTGACATGGCCTGCGCTATGGTACTTGGTGAGAATATAGGCACAACAATTACAGCCAATATAGCGGCAGCCGTAGCAAACACATCTGCAAAAAGGGCTGCACTTGCTCATACAGTATTCAATATGTTTGGAGTAATTTGGGCCCTTATTGCATTTCCGCTATTTTTAAAACTTACCGGATTTTTGACATCGGCTATTTTTGCTGTCCCTAACCCCGCTGCACAAGGATTTGCAATAGAGGCAATTACAGCTGCCGATGGTACTATGGTGCAGAGTCCGAGCCAGACTGCAGCCCTGTTCGGTCTTTCTATGCTCCACACACTTTTCAATACTATAAATACCTTTATCCTCATTTGGGTCATTCCTGGTATTGAGAAGCTTGTATGCAGAATCATCAAGTCTGCCGAGACTCAGGAAAAAGAGCAGCATAGGCTCATGTATATAAATGCAGGACCTATCGGGACCCCAGAATTGGCTACAGAACAGGCATTTAAGGAGATTATACATTTTGCAACCATATCCCACAATGGGCTTCAGTACGCTAAAGAGGCAATTATAAATTCTCTTCCCGACAAATTTGAGACTCTTAGGGCCAAACTTGTCAAATACGAGGAGATTGCCGACCGTATTGAGTTGGAAATTGCAAATTTCCTTAACTCAGTATCTGCCGGTGATATAAGCGAGGAGACTTCAGTAAAGATTAAGGCAATGTACAAGATTATTGGAGAGTTGGAGTCGCTTGGAGATTCTGGAGAAACAATAAGCCGTATAATTGCAAGAAAGAATGATCATAAGAGTACATTTGACCAACAGACAATTGAAAACCTTGAGAAAATGTCTGCAACTGTAGATAACGCTTATGTGCAAATGCTGGAGAACCTTAACGCAGCACATAAAGGTACTCTAAGCAGTATTTCCAATGCCTATAAAGCTGAAACTCAAATTAATACCCTTAGGAACTACTTAAGGGACACAGAAATTGAAGGCGTTGAAAACAGAAGCAAAAACTATCAGAGCAGTATCTTCTATATGGATCTTGTAAGTGAGCTTGAGAAAATGGGAGACTTTATCATAAACATTTCTCAGGATCTTGAGAAGGCATTTGCAAAGAAATAGCAATAAGATTTACTGTTCAACATTAAAAATGTTATGCATTATTTTGCATAACATTTTTTTTAGACTAAAATTAACAGCTCCATTGCCACCGGCACCTATTTTCTCACACTTGTCCAAATCAATCTTACGCAATGCCTTGCTAATATTTATAATTTTTGAGAAACCTGTTACTTCAAACACATTGTATACAATTGTTGAAACAAGCGGCAGATATAATGTATTTTATAAAGAATCCGATATAAAATAGTATTTTTGCAGTTTAGCAAAAAAGGTAAAAATGTTCAAGTATTTAAGACAACTGATATTAATATTGCTCCTGACAGCGCTCACGGTTATTTTATGCACAAGTGTGAGCCCAATTTATGATTTCAATCCACCCAAACCGTTCAGCGGAAAAGAGATTTTCAACCCTTATGCAGAGTTGGATACTGCACATTGCTGGAAAAGGGCAAACTTTCATGTACATACACGTGTAGAAGGACCATTGAATGAGTGTGAATATTGGCCGGATGAAGTGCACCGCAGATTGGAAAATTTTGGATATGATATAATTACATTTTCCAACCACAACCAGCTTACCCAACACCCTTTTGATCCGGCCCTACAGGTAAATGTATATGAGCACGGCTACAATATATTCAAATTCCACAAACTGGTATTTGGCAGCAATAGTGTTAAATATTTCGACCACATGCTTCCCCTGTTCCCCTCACAAAAGCAGTTTCAGATAAATATGCTTAAAGAGGATGCAGATATAATACAGATTAACCATCCTTTGAGGACCAACCTTTTTCCAACAGACCATTTCCAAAAATTGAGCGGCTACCGCCTACTTGAGCTTGACAGCGGTCACTCCACAGAGAACGAATACTGGGATACTGCCCTCAGTGCGGGACACTACTGTTTTGGACTTGCAAATGATGACCTCCATTATCCCGACAGATCATCCCGCATAGCTGTAAGATGCAATTTTCTGTGCACCCCAACTGCCAATTACCAGGACATCCTAAAAACCCTCAACAATGGAGCTTTCTACTCCATGAGAATCCCTGATTACGGCAATGGAGATTGGGACATTAAATACAAAATGAACCGTTAGCTCCCATATATAAAAGGAATAGGGCTGCAGGACAGTACCATTTATGCCCGTTTCTCCAATATGGCAGACAGCATTAAGGTGATTGGAGAACATCACAGTACGCTTGCTATGTCATACCAGAGCGATTCAGTTGCATACACAATGGCCTCAACAGACCCGTATGCCCGTATAACAGCATATTTCCCGCAAGGAGAGGTAATTTACACCAACCCGTTTGCAAGATATAATGCACAATTGGGCAACTCGCCATTTACAGATAACAACCACAAGGTAAACTATTTGCTAACCATATTATTCAACATAACAATCCTTTTGCTCCTTATTGGTGTATTCAGGATTTTTTATAAACTTATTTCATGGAAATAAAAATATTAAAAAGAGAGATAACAGTAAGGAGTGCGGCATTGGTTCTTAGTGCCTTTACCCTAATGGCATACCATTTCCCCGTTTTCAAATATGCAGCAGCCAATATTGAAACCGGTCTGAACAAAATTCTCATTGCAGGGGGAGCAGCAATAATTATGCTGGCTCTCAATTATCTGGTATACTACACTCTATTATACCTTGGACGCACTTTTGGCAAAATATTGCTGGCCCTCACATTTATTGGAAACTCAATTGCCCTTTATTTTATAAATACCTATGAAGTGCTTATTACAGATAAGATGATGGGTAATGTATTCAATACACGCTACTCAGAGGCGTCGGCATTCTTCTCTAACGTAGCGTTGCTGTACATAATCTTATTGGGTATAGTTCCATGCATATATCTGTTCAGGTGCAAAATAAAATATGACACATTAAAATCATTTGGCAAAAATGTGGGAATAGCATTACTTGTTGCAGTATCCGGTGCTCTCGTAAATATGTCAAATTTCACTTGGGTTGACAGGCACGCTCCTCAGGTAGGCAGCATGCTTATGCCATGGTCATATATTGTAAACACAATCCGTTACAACAACCATGTAAAAAAAGCCAACAGAAAGGAAATCTTATTGCCTGATGCCCAGATAACAACCTCCGGAAAAGATGTCTGCGTATTTATTATAGGAGAGTCTGCACGCCGTGCAAACTTCTCACTCTATGGCTACCACAGGGAGACTAATCCCTTATTGAAAACAGACAGTGTCAGCGCACTTATTGCAAAATCTGCAGCAACATACACAACTGAAGGTGTAAGGGCACTGCTATCTCATGAACCGGGCAACAAGCTGTATGAGATCCTGCCAAACTACTTGTACCGTACAGGAGCAGATGTGGTATGGCGTACCAACAATTGGGGAGAGCCTCCAGTACACATAGAGAAATATTACAAAGTGGATGATATAAAAAAGAGATACCCAAACATAAATGAGGAGCTGGATGAATTCCTGCTGGAGGGGCTGGTTGAAGATATAAAAGAGAATACAAAAGAGAAACAACTTATTGTTCTGCATACCAATACAAGTCACGGCCCTTCTTATTTCAAGAAATATCCGCCACAATTTGAGGTGTTCAAACCTGTATGTACTACAGTAGAAATGGCACAAAGCAATTATGATGAACTGGTAAACGCTTATGACAACACTATATTGTATACAGATTATCTGATACACTCTGTAATTGAAAAATTAAAGGGCATTGAGGGTATAAGGAGCTGTGTGATATATGTTTCAGACCACGGAGAGTCATTGGGAGAAAACAATCTGTATATGCATGGAGTTCCCATGATGATGGCCCCTGCAGAACAGATAGAGATACCTTTTATTGTATGGAGTTCAGACCCATCATTAAAAACAAAAGATCTTGATGAAATTGGACAATACCATGTGTTCCACAGCATTATGCACTTCCTTGGCATTAAGAGCCAGATATTTAATGAAGATTATAATATCTTCCGCAGTGATAAAGCAGAGTAAAATAAAATAATATAATATAAGATAGAATAAGAGAGAAAGAGAATGGTTTCAGTTGACGGTTTGACTGTAGAGTTTAGCGGAACTACGCTGTTTAAGGATATTTCATTTGTTATAAATGACAAGGACCGCATTGCCCTCATGGGCAAGAATGGTGCCGGTAAATCTACCATGCTAAAGATTCTGGCGGGTGTAAAGACTCCCAACCGAGGTAAGGTTACTGTTACTGACGGAGGTAAAATTGGATATTTGCCACAACATCTGATGGTAGAGAACGGCCGAACAGTGTTTGAGGAGGCGTGTCTTGCATTCCAGCACCTGTTTGAAATAGAAAAGGAGATAGCACAAATAAATGATGAGCTCACTACCCGTACAGACTATGACAGTGATGAATACATGGGCCTTATTGAAAAAGTGACAGCACTTTCAGAGAAGTTCTACAGAATAGACCTTACCAACTATCAGGAGGATGTGGAGAGAACCCTTATGGGATTGGGATTTGTAAGGAGCGACCTTACCCGTCAGACCAGTGAGTTCTCAGGAGGTTGGAGAATGCGTATTGAGCTTGCAAAAATTCTTTTGCAGAAACCTACATTGCTGTTGTTGGATGAGCCAACAAACCACCTGGATATTGAGTCTATAGAGTGGCTTGAGGATTTTATTATAAACAGTGCAAACTCTGTAATGGTAATTTCCCATGACAAGGCATTTGTAGACCATATCACAACCCGCACCATTGAAATTACAATGGGCAAAATCTATGATTATAAGGTAAATTACTCCAAATATCTGGAACTTAGAGCAGAGCGAAGGCAGCAACAGCAGGCTGCATACGACAACCAGCAGAAGATGATTGCAGAGACCAAGGAGTTCATTGAAAGATTTAAGGGGACATACTCAAAAACAAATCAGGTTCAATCTAGGGTAAGAATGCTGGAGAAACTGGAGATTCTGGAGGTTGATCCGGAGGACAGAAGCGCCCTTAACCTAAGATTCCCCCCTGCCCCACGCTCGGGTTCATATCCGGTAGTCACTCATGAGCTTTCAAAAGCTTATGGTGAGCACCAGGTGTTCAACAATGCTTCAATTACCATTGAAAGAGGTGACAAGGTTGCATTTGTAGGAAAAAATGGTGAGGGTAAATCAACAATGGTTAAGGCCATTATGGGGCAGATTGATTTTACGGGAGAACTTAACCTTGGCCATAACCTTAAAATAGGATATTTTGCTCAGAATGAGGCATCTTTGCTGGATGAAGAGAAGACTGTATTCAAGACTGTTGATGATGTTGCTGTTGGTGACATACGTACCAAATTGAGGGATATTCTGGGAGCATTCATGTTTGGCAGGGATGACTCAGAGAAGATGGTTAAAGTGCTGTCGGGAGGAGAAAGAACCAGATTGGCAATGATTAAGCTGTTGCTAGAGCCTGTAAACATGCTTATCCTTGATGAGCCTACCAACCACTTGGATCTTAAGACTAAAGATATTCTTAAAGAGGCACTGATAAATTTTGACGGTACGCTTATTGTTGTTTCACATGACCGTGATTTCCTTGATGGTCTTGTAAGCAAAGTGTATGAGTTCTCCAACAAGAGGGTTATAGAGCACCTTGGTGGAGTATATGACTTCCTTGAGAAGAAAAAAATGGATAACCTTAGGGAGATTGAAAGGAAAAACTAGAATTGCAGATGAGAAAAACAATTATTTTGGCAGGTATTCTGGCTTGTATGAGTTTATGTACCTGGGCGCAGGAGAAAAAAGCAGAAGAGCAAAAAGGAAAGGCAATTATACAAGTATTTGGGAAATTCAATACCGGTATTGATGCACAGAACAACAACAGGGGATTTGAGCTTGAAAGAAGCTATCTTGGGTATGAATACAAACTGGAGAACGGACTTTCTCTTAAAAGTGTGATTGATATTGGCAAATCATCTGATGTTTCTGACAACAACCGCCTTGCATATATAAAAAATGCAATGGTAAGCTGGAAAAAGGGTAACCTTACATTAAGTGGAGGTATAATACCTACTGCCCAGTTTGAATTCCAACAGAAGTTCTGGGGGCACAGATATATAATGTCCAGTTTTCAGGATATGTATAAGTTTGGGTCCAGTGCAGATATGGGCGTGTGGGCAGAATACAAGTTTGCCAACTGGATAAGTGCAGATGCAATTGTGGTAAATGGAGAGGGATATAAAAAACTGCAGAAAAATGATGGCCTCAATTATGGTGCAGGAGTTACCGTTACCCCATTGAAAGGGTTGCAGATAAGAGTTTATGGCAGCATTAACGAGAGGGCTGACAATACTCAGGCTAATGTAACCAACCTTGCAACATTTGCAGGTTACAAAAATGAGAGATTCTCAATTGGAGCAGAGTACAATCTTATGAGAAATGCTTCTTACAAGGCAAATAACCATCAGGAAGGATTTTCAGTATATGGAACTGTTAATGTTGGAAAAATTACCCAACTATTTGCCAGATTTGATGACCTTTACTCCAACAATGACTGGAATATTGCCAAAGATGAACATACAGCTATGGTTGGAGCACAGTTCAAGCTTGGTAAATATGTTAAACTTGCACCAAACTTTAGAATAACCAATCCTAAGGCAGAGGGAGCTTCCAACAAATACTTTGGATATATAAGTTTCTATTTTGGATTATAAACCATAAAATAACTTTGTCTTAATGAAAAACTTAAGAAATATAGTATTTGCAATATTGTCTCTCTTTTGCATCACTTCCTGCATTAAGGAGAAGACTGAATTGGAGTTTGAGCTTAAGGTTGGAGATAATATTCCCAATTTTTCCGTGGTTATGAATGATGGGACAACAGTAAGCTCAAATGAGCTGCAAAATGGTGTTGCCATTATAATGTTCTTCCATACCAGTTGCCCGGATTGCAGGAATACACTCCCTGCTGTGCAGCAGATATATGATCAGATGGGTAAAAAGTTCCCTATAGTCCTTATAAGCAGGGAACAGAATGATGATGAAATTGCGCAGTATTGGGAAGAGATGGGATACACACTCCCTTACTCACCGCAAAGTACAAGAGCTATTTACAATTTATTTGCCACATCCAGAGTGCCAAGAGTGTATATTTGCAATAATGGGGTTATAAAGCACATTTTTACAGATGCTCCTACCCCATCCTATTCAGACCTTACAGGATGTTTGGATCTTTACCTGGATTAATCTTAAAGGTTTTTTCTTCTCCAGTCAGAAGGTGATGTTCCGGTTATTGCCTTAAACCATCGGGAATAATTATAAAGGCTCTCATAACCTACTTTAACTCCACACTCTTCTATAGAGAGTCTTTCCGGTGACAAGAGGTATTCTTTGCTTTTTTCTACCCTTAAAGAATTGAGCCAGTTGGCAAATGATGTATCAAGAACATTATTGATATATGTAGATAGGTAGTTGGAGTTTGTTCCCATTTGTACTGCAACCTCTTTAATGTTTATACCTGGAGTGATAAAATTCTCTGTTTGGACCCATTTGTCAACCATCTGCTTTATTTTGGCATTCCTTTTCTCAATTCTCTCATCTATAACATTAACGTTTTTTTCTTCAACCGGGCTTTCTTCTACAGCTACAATCTCATGATGAAGTATACTTTCCCTTGCTGTATGGATATTCTCAGGTATAATGCTCATAAGCTTCATGGCAATGAAAGAATATACAAACAGAGATGAAATCCCAGCTATGAGGACAAACGGGTCAAAATAGAATGAAACAACAGTTATACAGGCTACTACAAAAGAAGACCAAAGACAGAAAGGGACCCATCTTATGTTTCTGTAATTACCAAAGTAATTGTTCATAAGGAGCATAAACTTATCATATTCCCTAAGACATCTGGTAAGCAGAACAAAATTCACAACTATACATATAATGGTACATGCAATGGATGCAAGTTTCATATATGAAGGATAAATGTGTCCAAGAAGTACTGCAGCAATAATTGTCGGGGAAGCAAATACCGCTTTTTTAAGAATATTTGTCCTTTTGTCTTTAGATGTCTCAATCATATAAAGGAAACTCTGATAACTGAGAAATGAAAAGACATAGCATATGCCACACAATATAAATATATCTGCATATGGATTTGTAAAGTGCGGATGAACTAATATTCTTAAAATTCCCAAAATTGAGACAAAAATAAGTGCCACACCCATTAGTCTTCTGGATATCCTATAATCTTTATACTCTTTTTGAAATACTACAAAAAAAAGCAAAAGTCCCAGCGTAAAGAAAAAAGTTATATAAATTATTCCAAAGATTTTTGTTGCCATTGGAAATACAATTTGTGTCTGCATTAAATCTTAATGCAAATTTAATGTAAAAATTTGTTTTTACACCAAAAATAGGGGCTAATTTTTAATTATTCTAGAATAAATTGCATCTTCAAAAAAATCAATTTGTGCAATTTTTTTTTCAATTGCACAATGCGTCTCTTTGCAACTGTTGAGCGACGGTAATGGAGAAGCAATCAGCTTCAGCCTATCCTATATTGATATAGTCCGTCATCAGCAAATAACTGATAAAACTAAAAAAATTAATACGCTGATGAAAAAGTTTCTGATTATTGCACTACTTCTTGTTGTAGCTGTTCCGCGTGTTGTTTCTGCCCAGAAAGCAGGTATTAAAACAAACGCTTTATATTGGGCTACTACAACACCCAATCTTGGAGCAGAGATTAAACTTGCAGAAAAGTTTACATTTAATCTTGAGGCCGGATACAATCCTTTTACATTGGATGACAATAAAGAAGTAAATAAGAAAATCAAACATTACCTTATTACTCCAGAGGTCAGATACTGGTTCTGCGAGAGCTTCAATGGCCATTTTATGGGTATAAACGGTAATTTCTCACAATTCAACATTAGCGCAGTTGAGATTCCAAAAATATTTTATGCAATGAACGCACCTTCGGGCTTTATTGGCACAGAGTCCAATACAAGAAATGAAGGATGGGCAACTGGAGCCGGTATCACTTACGGTTACCAGTGGATCCTTGGAAAACGCCTTAATCTTGAGGCTACCTTGGGTTTGGGTTACTGGTATGCAAATTATGAAGAGTTTGACAACCGCAAATGTGGCTTGTTCCAGCAAAGTTATAACCGCCATATGCTTGGTATTACAAAATGTGGCATATCATTGATTTACTTAATTAAATAGCAAGAATTTAGAGTTATGAAAAGAGTGATAATAACAACAATAGCATTCCTGGCAGTATCAATTGGTATGCACGGACAGTCAAAAATAACTAACGAACTGCTGCAATATAATGACACAAGAGCAATTGTAACGTTTGACATAGAGACCCAGGACAACAACATCCCCTCTAACCGCAAGGAGGTTATAAAACCTTTCTTATACAACGGCAAGGATACTATGTGGCTGGATGCAGTAGAGGTATACGGAAAGAACCGACTTAAAAGAGAAAGACAGGAAAACAGGCTAAACGGAATTAAAAATTGGGATCTTGAGGAGAATCAGACAGTAAAAGGTTTGGTATACAACTACAGCAGCGAGACTTCAATAAAAACTTGGATGACACCTGCCAACCTTGGAATAAAGAGAGAGATTGTGGGATGCGGATGTTTGGAGGAGCAGATTGCCGACCAATATATAACACAAGCTCAGCTATTCTTTGAGCCACCTGTTGTAACAAGAAGTATCCCTTCACGGTATGCACTTGCACAGGCAAGCAGAAAATGGAATTTGGGAACAGATGAATATGAGGTGATATTTAAGGTTGCAAAAACAGACATTGACCACACAATTTTTAACAATGAGGTAACATTTGAGAAAATTCTCTCTGCAATAGACAAAATATACTCACACAAAGACTTTAGAGTAAGTGAAATTGAAATTGCAGGATATGCATCACCAGAGGGAACCCAAAGCTTCAACAAGAGACTGGGAGAAAACAGAGCCAAAGCATTAATAAAATATATAATAGACCAAAGACCGCAATACAATCTTACTCCCGACAAATTTAAGCTGATAAATGGTCAGGAGAACTGGGAAGGTCTAAAGAGTATGACACTGGCATCTGCAATGAATGCAGAAGATATTAAAAAGATCATTGAAATTATTGACTCAGATAAGGGTGCAGGGAGAAAAACTGCCCTTAAAGCTCTTGACGGCGGAAAACTTTACAGGAAGATGCTCAAAGAGGTTTACCCTCACTTGAGAAGTGCCAAATACCTGACAGTTTATTACGACTCATCAACTGACAATGCGGTAGAGCAAATTAACTTGGCAAACAGCCTTATTGAGTCTGGCGACTACGCAAAAGCACTTGAGACAATAGCACCTTTTGCAAATGATTTCAGAGCTTATAACACTTACGGAGTAGCGCTTATGATGAACAAAGAATTTGAGAAAGCTATGCCATTCTTTGACAAAGCTATTGCAGAAGGATCAGAGGAGGCTAAAATTAACAAGGCTACCATAGAGGAGCTGATAGAGTGGGAAGAGACAAAACGTAAAGAGCGTGAGGATTACATTAAAAGATTTGAATAAATAAAACTGAATAATAATAAAACTTAAAAAACATTAGATTATGAAACTTACCAAATTAATGTTGACAGCCCTAGTAGCTGTATTTACAATGGTTTCTTGCAGCAAAGAGATGCAGACCCCAGAAGATACAACTCTTAAAACCGTACAGGTATCATTGAAGAATATTGTAATGACAAAAGGTCTTGCAGGTGACAAAATTGAATCCGGCAATGCAGTTAAGGTAAAAAACTTTAAGATTTTCCTTACAGATGGCTCATATACACCTGGATACTCTGCAAAGAATGCAGACGGAACTCCAGCATCATTCTACTTTGACTCAGCTGATGATCTTACAGATCTTAAAGAGTTCCACTTTGTAGATCATAAATGTACCAAGATTGTAGTTGTTGCAAATGTTGGTGACAAAAAGTTTGAGGATATCATGAATCTTAATGTTGGTATTGAGAACCAGCAGAACCAGAATGAATTGGTACTATATGGTGAGCAGGATCTTACCCCTACCAACAGAACACATACTGTTCAGGGAACTGAGAAATACACAGAGGTATATGAGGCTAAGGTAACTCTAAAACCTACAATTGCACGTTTTGAGGTTGATGGTTTTGTAACCAAATTCAGCGCAACTCCTAAGTTCAATAAAGTATCGGTAACAGCTATTGCTTTCCAGCACTATTTCCCATTCTTGAAAGCAAACACTAATGGTGGCAAACTTCACATTGCAGGTACAGAGGATCATATTTTGCATGTTCAGAATTTGGATAATGAGTCAGAGGTATTCGGCTGGTTCAATGGTTCATCGAGCTACGGTTGGTTTATTGACAGATTTAGCCCGGCTTTGGATATGACTCCAACAGACAACAAAGCAGATGTTCCTAACCCGTTGGCATATCATTTCTATGCAGGTGAAGCTGTTCCTCAGATGATGATTACAGTACTTGTAGACAGCAGCAGTCCTTCGTACATATACACCTCTGCATTCAAACATGGGTCGGGTTACCTTACACAGCTTGAGGCAGGTAAAATTTACAGAATGAATGCTGCTGGTGAGGTTGGAACAGACGGTTCAATTGAGATTCCAGACGATTTCACTCCTATCCAGCGTTGTTTGGAGGTTGAAGTAGAGGTAGTTGATTGGGTAATTGACATAATCACCCCAGAGTTCTAAAATACACAGTAAATAATTACAAAAACATACAGTTATGAGATTTATAAAACTTGCAATTTGTATTCTGCTCTTTGGAGGACTCTCCGCTTCCTGCACAAAAGAGGACCATAGTGATTGCTATAATACATATCGTCTTGCATTCCGCTATAATGGCGATGGCACTGAGGATATTTTCAGCCAGAAGATAGGTAGTGTTGATATGTATGTTTTTGATGCAAACAGCAACCTGGTAGCTTCTGGAAGCCTTTCACAGGCAGAGATCCAGGCCCAGGAGAAAGTATTGCCTCCGTTGAAAGAAGGTGAGTACAGGATAGTATGTGTAGGTAATGCTTATGATACAGAAGTTCAAGGACTTTCTTCAAAGGACTTGAGTGAAATGACATTCGGCGCCAAAGACTTTTTAAACGGAGAGACTGTCTCTGGCAATGATTCACTGTACTGGTCTGCAATAAATTATACTATCCTACCTTACAGCGAGTACAAGATGGAGGAGACCAGAACCACTTATTTTGCCAGCTCACATTATGACATATATGTTGAGATTATAAATGCACCTTCAGTTATAGGTGATGACATTAAGATAGAGCTTACAGGAGTTTCACCTCTTACAGACTTCAATAATATAGCTGAAGGGCAGGCAACAAATTATGTTTTGGATGCAGTAAAAAAGAGCAATACTTTAATTACAGCTTCTGCAAACATAATGAGACATACAAACCATGAGGATGTATACCTTAAAGTTACTGCTGCAGACGGAACAGTTATATCATCTGTAAATTTTGCAGAGCACATTAAGAAATACAACAAACTTATAAATACATCTTTGAACGAGTGTCTGATACCGTTTACTATAGAGTTTGGTGACACAAGTATGGAAGTAGAGATAGGATTCCCTTCATGGATGTTTGAGATCGTAACCCCAGAATTCTAGAATTTATGAAAATGAAAAAATTTATGAACATAATAGCTAAAGCGTCTCTAGTTATACTGGTGTGTGTTATGGCCACAGGGTGTGTCTTCAGCAAAATGGATAAAGCAAACGGTCTGCAGAATGTCCTTATTCAGGTAAATGTATCTGCAGATGAGATGACAAAATCTACGGCAGCAGTAAATGTAGACGATGAAGCAACCATAAATACAATTAGGATATATGCATTCTATAATGGTCAGCTTAGCGGACATTACTGGAGAGGTACTGCATCAAGCGATCCCATTATCATGGACCTGCTGCTTCCTTACAACGGAATACATGATGTAGACTTTTATGTAATAGCAAACGAAGGTGCCATGGTTGGAGTTGCAGGAAGCCCGGCATTGGATCCTAAAAGCACACAACAGCAGCTTAAGGCAATATGCATGCAAGGACTGGATAACCCCACAGACAATGGTCTTCCACTCTACTTCAATGATATAATTGCAGTAAATGTAGACAATATCAGAAGCAGCAACATACAGGGACACCAGGAGCACTATTGGCTTGTACAGAAACTTGATGTAAATCTTGTACGCCCAGTATCCAAATTGGCAGTATATGTAGCTGAAGCAGAGCAGGGATCTGCTGTATACCAGACAGACTCACCTAAACTTACAGTTACAAGCCTTGAGATTACAAATGCATCATCAAAAGGTTACCTGTTTGAGGATAATGATGCGACCGGTGACAATTCATACGCTTTTATAAGAGATACAGATGTAACAGTCACAAGCGTAATTGGAGAGCAGAATGGATCCGCAATTACCAATTCAGACAACTACACACAAATCTTTTCACCAAGCTATTTCTTTGCAAACAGCAATGGTGGAGATAACTGGAGCTCCGGTTACATAGACCAACAGACAAATCTTGCACAGATTGCCAATGGTGCAATGATGCTTAAAATAGGATATTCATTTGACAGTGGAACAACATCTTCATATGCATATGTAAAGATGCCACAGCTTAAGAGAAATGTATTCTATAAAGTAATGTGCAGATTCTCACCTGTAGGTGGACACCAGGAAATTTTAATAAGTATTAACGAATGGAACTATATTACACATACATATGATGAGGTAGTGGTAAAAAGTAAATAATGAGCGAGTATGAAGACGAATTTATTTAGATATATTTTTAGTGGAATAGTTAGTTTCGTTACCCTTGTAAGTTGCCAGGGGTTAGTGGAGGAGCCTGCATATAAAGCAGAGTCTGATGTGCAGGCATCCTTAACTATAGATATGAGACTTCCTGTTGAGATGACAGGAACCAAATCCATTGCAAATGACCCTAGAAATGCCAATAATACATGGAGCGAGTGGGAGCAGTTTGCAGACGGATCTCTGCTGTACAACTTGACATTGTTTGTAATTGACAGCGAGAATAAACTAGTTGGTTACAGACAAATACATTCCGGCTCTGCAGATGTGGGCTCAATTAACGGTTTTTATGATGGCAACAACATAAATACTGCAGCTACATCAGGCACAGGTGTTAAAATTACATTTCCGCAGTCAGATCCTTTACATGGTAACATAGAGCTGCTTAGAGCAGGTACCTATACTCTTATTGCAGTTGCCAACCACGCAGCTGTGACAAGCGGAGACAAAACATACGCAGGATTAGGTAAAGTTGCAGAAGACGGAAGCAACAACTATAACGGTGAGGGAGACTTTACTTCTATAGTTAATAGCATTATCGCCGGCTTTTCAAATACAAGTGGTGTTGCCAACTTTAATGCATCAAACTACTCTTCATTCTTCAAGTACAGACTTAATGCTGGAGATGACAGGGTGTGCAAAGTTAATCCGCAACCACTTGTAATGATTAGAAAAGTAACTTTGGGAGAAGGGAACAATGTTGTTCAGGGTGAACTTTCAAGAACTTTTGCAAGAATAAGACTGGAAGTATTAAACAAGAGTGACAACAACATCCTTGATATATCATCATTGTCATTCAACGGTTCATTTGCATCAAAAAATGCATACCTTTTCAATGATGCAGAGGCTGGGACAGCCAATTATTTTGGCAATTTCTCACTATATGAAGGTAATTCTTCATCAGCTGACAACACCAAAGGGCTGCTCAATGTTTCATCATCAGATGCAGTAATATCTGCAGCAGCAGGAATAAATAAAAGAGTGCTGGCAGGTGCTACAGAGCCTATTTTTGATGCATATATTCTTGAGGGCAAGATTCAGGCTTCAGCTGATTATGCATTCTCCTTTACCGGAACATATGCAGCACAGATGGAGGATGGAGATGCAACACACAATGTGATGATAGGCTCTTTCTTCTCAAACAGCAAATATAACGGAAGTACAGGCGGCATGGGAGGATCTATGGGAACAACCTCATACGGCATCATTGACCCTGCTTTCTATATCTTTATAAGAAGCAGAACCAGCAATGTCTCAACTTGTCTGAAGGCAGATACTCAGACAATGACCGCAACTGTTGAAAATACACAAGCAGGTAATGAGCAGAGCAGCTCATCATTTAAAATGTCACCTGAATTTATTTGGGAGATGGTAATACCTGGTGGAAGCCAATCTGTAGATATTGAATCAAGTGGAAATCCATGGATGAGCAACAATTATATACAGTCTGCTCCAGGATACTTGAAATCTATAAGTTCAAACCTTTATGTACAACCATATGATGGTAGAACAAGTAAGGCCCCTGTTTTAGGATCAAATCCGGGAAATCTTATCTTTAAAATGGATTTTGGAAGCGAGGATGAGCACGGAACTGTATTCTGCCAGTACAACGGTTCATATTATTACCTTAACGGAACAACATGCCAGTGGACCGGTCCTGTTGCAAATATGAATACATACAAGATGCAGACTTTTGAAACTATAATTGCAGAACCTGTAACACCAAAATCAAAAGAGATAACATCTTACATTCAGCACAAAAACAGCACTGGCAATACTGTAAGAAAAGATGAAATTGTAAGAAATGATTTCTTCCACGGAATAATTCCGGTAAGTATTCAAGAATAAAATACAGCCTATCACATATATACATCGCTCAACACAACAACCACCCCTGGGCTGAGTCCGAAAGGACGGGGTGGTTGTTATTTTTTAAATACACTTAAAAATTAGTAAAAGGGGATATTATTTTATATATTTGCCAACTAATATGTATTTTTGCAGACTAAAACCTACTTATATGAAAGAACAGTTAGAAAGTCTTAATGCGCTTTCAATTAATTTTGGAGAGGGAGGATTGGCTATTGTCAACATCATTCTTGCCTTTGTAATGTTTGGTGTTGCCCTTGGTATAAAGGTGCAGACATTCAAAGATGTATTTAAAAATCCCAAATCAGTAATTGTTGGAGTTATATTACAATGGATTGGTTTACCGGCAGTTACATTTCTTGCAACCATAATTCTATCGCCTGTTATCACACCAATGGTTGCCTTGGGTATGATTCTGGTTGCATGTTGTCCTGGAGGAAATATTTCAAACTTCATGTCTTCCCTTTCAAAAGGAAATGTAGAACTTTCAGTTTCACTCACTGCTATAACCACCGCATTTGCACCAATAATTACACCCTTCAACTTTTTCTTATGGGGTTCGCTTTACAGCCAGTTCATAAGCGTAAGGAGCAATATTCCTACACTTGTAATACCGTTCATGCCTATGTTGGAGCAGATTCTCCTCCTTTTGGGTGTTCCAATTGTATTGGGTATATTATGCGCAAAATACTATCCTAACATTACAAAGAAAATTAGCAAACCAACACAATACCTTTCAATTGCTCTATTTATTGGAATGGTAATTGTATCATTTTCGCAAAACTGGAAACTTTTTATAGAGAACTTGCATTTTATATGCATTATAGTATTTGTACACAATGGCCTTGCATTGACTACAGGTTACTGGGGTGCAAAATTCACAAAATTACCAATAAAAGACCGCCGTTCCCTTACTGTAGAAGTTGGTATCCAAAACTCAGGTCTTGGTCTTATACTTTTGTTCAATCAGCATATTTTCCCTCCGGAGATTTGGCATGGCCACTATGGCGGTATGCTTATCATCACTGCATGGTGGGGAATATGGCATATCATATCGGGCTTGACAGTTGCTTATATATTCCGCAGATCAGCTAAAAATGAGTAAGAAGAGAAAAATACAGGACTACGATGGATTGTATGCTTTCCTGAGGCACTACGTAGATTTCATTGTTAAGATGTCCTATAGAAAAGTCCAATACAATGGACTTAAAAATGTACCGCAAGACGGCGCTGTAATATTTGCACCTAACCATACCAATGCACTAATGGATGCATTGATTATTCTGGCAATGGACCGCAAGCCAAAAGTATTTGTGGCCCGTGCAGATATTTTCAAGAATCCTACCCTTGCCAAAATTTTCACTTTTCTTAAAATTATGCCTATTATGCGTATGCGTGATGGCATAAATGAAGTTAAGAAAAATGACAAGACCATAGAGAGAGCTGTGGATGTGCTTAAGGACAAAGTTCCATTCTGTATATTTCCAGAAGGACAGCATCAGGCAAAACACTCTGCACAACCACTTTCCAAAGGAATTTTCAGAATTGCATTTCAGGCACAGGAACTGATGCCAGACCAGCCTCTGTACATAGTACCTGTTGGAATCCAATACGGCAATTTTTTCCGCTTCCGTTCCACTGTAAATGTAAATTTTGGAGATGCCATTAATGTAACTGAATTTGTAAAAGCAAATACAGAAAAAACTCCTCAGGAGCAGATGAACATAATGAGGGATATTCTTTCACAGAAGATGAAATCCCTTATCATGTATATTCCTAACGATGAGGATTATGATGCAACATATGAAATTTGTGCAGCATGTATGAGGCCTCAGAGAAAAAGGCTTCTCTCCAGTGTTCCAAAGGGCTCAATCCACCCTAAGCTTGCACAATTTGAGGCCAACAACATAACCAAAGATACTGTTCAGAGGCTTAAGACACAAGATCCGCAAAAGGCAACAGAACTGGTAGAATTGGGTAACAAAGCATCCAAAATGCGTGTAAAACAGAAGATAAGCCTATCTTCCCTTACCAGCAAATTCCCTATTCCGGTAAGAATACTGAGAATTTTGGTATTCCTTATAACATTGCCTTACACAGTACCTGCATCAATTCTTACATTGCCGGACGCCGGGCTATGTAATTTGGCATTCAGGCTACTTAAGGATTATGCATTCAGAAACTCAATACGATTCATTGTAAACCTTATTATTTGGCCAATTTTCCTAATAATATACTGTATTGTTGCATTCTGTCTGCTTCCATGGGAAATAGCATTAATTTGTTCTATACTTATGACTCCTGCACCTGTAATTGCACAGGAATTTGTAAGACTTATCAGATTGGAAGTATCAGACATTAAACTTATGCTCAACAAGAAGTTGCGCAGAACTTACACTAAAATACAAGATATTGTACTAAACAGCTAGCCTATGAAAAAGAACATTTTCACCATAATGCTTGTTGCAGCTCTTACTCTTGGGGTGAGCAGCTATGCACAGGATACCCTTAAAACTGAAAAAGAAAGAAAGGAAATTATAAAGAAAGGCTACAACTTTGGACCTTTACCTGCAGTAGCATTTGACGCAGATAAAGGGTTTCAGTTGGGAGCACTGCTCAATATATATGACTTTGGAGATGGAAGCTACTACCCAAATACACGCCAACAGTGGTACTTTGAGGCATCTTTCTTTACAAAAGGATCTCAGCTGTTTGTAGTTTCTTATGACAGCAAGTTTCTTATTCCCGGAATCCGTTTTTCAACAGCACTTGCCATAACCAATGACAAGGCCATGGACTTCTACGGTTTTAACGGTTACCAATCTTTTTATGACTATAACAGAGTAAAAAAAGGAAAAGACGGCCTAGATTACCTTTACACCCCTAAATACCGTACTGAGCGACTTGCAGCACTGTTCAAAGCAGATTTCATTGGAAATATTTGGAACAACAAGCTTTTCTGGGAGGCAGGATACCACCTCAGCCATTTTAGACAGGGCGCAATTGACAGGGTAAAAATTAACAAGAATAAAGAAGAGAGCGAGATTTTCCCAGACTCGGAGCCAACACTATTTGAACAATACCGCACTTGGGGTATTATCCCAGATGGTGTAGCTGATGGAGGCACCAACTCTTCTATAAGGGTAGGTCTCCTTTATGATACAAGAGACAAGGAAGGAGCGCCTTCAAAAGGAATATGGGCAGAGGCTCATATTACAGCTGCGCCAAAATGGTTGGGAACAACAAATCCTTACTACAAATATTCAGCTACATTTCGCCAGTATTTCCCAATTGTAAAGAATGATATCCTTACATTGGCATACAGACTCAACTACGAGGGTACATTTGGCAAAAATGCCCCATACTACATTTTGCCGTACATAACCACTATGGGCCAATCATATGACCGTGACGGTATGGGAGGTTTCCGCACTATCCGTGGTATTATGCGTAACCGCGTACAAGGTTTGGACATGGCATCATATAATGCTGAACTAAGATGGAGATTCGTCAACTTTACATTAGGTAACCAGAACATTGCACTTGGCCTTAACTGCTTCAGTGACGGTACTATGGTAACTAAGGATTACAATATGTCTTTTAATCGCACTGCCTCAGATTTCCCTACAGCTACAATGTTCAAAGAAGCAGAAGAAAGCTACAAAGCATATATGAAACAAGGACTATCCAATGACCGTCCTCATATAACAGTTGGAGCAGGTTTCAGATTCATCATGAACCAGAATTTCATTGTATGTCTTGAGTACGGAAAACCTGTAGGAAAATACAGCAAACAGGACGGTAACGGTGCATTCTATATAAACACCGGATATCTGTTTTAGCAAATCATGCTGCAGTTGATACTGCAGGAATCTATACAACACAAAATACCCTGGAAGCAGCTGCTTTCAGGGTATTTTTATTTATAATCTTATCTTATACTGCAGTAGAAACTGAAAATTATTTCTTGGTCCCTTTAGCAGCCATGAGTTCAATAATCAAAACTATAGCAAAACCGGCAATTGCAAAACCAATTGACTGCCATACCATAGGATCCGTACCGTTAACCTGCTCAAACATGCCAGGCAATGCAGGATAATCAAAACCTGCCTCTGCACCAGGTACCTTCCAAGGCCATACTTTTAGAAGTGAGCCAACCATAAATCCAGAGAGCAATGCTATTGTAAGCATATAGAATTTTTTTAGCAGCCAGCTGAGAAAATGTGAGAAACTTATTATTCCCACAGCACATCCTGCAGCAAATACAGCTAGTACCAGAATATTCATCTGGGATACTGCTGCCATAATAAACTCATATTTGCCCAAAAGCAACAATATAAAGCTTCCCGATATACCAGGAAGTATCATTGCACATATTGCAATGGCACCACAGATGAAAACAAACCACAAATCTGTAGGGGTCTGTGCCGGACTTGCAATACAAATAAATGCTGCTATACCAATACCTACAAGCAATGCAATAATATTCTGTAGGCTCCATTTGTCCAATCCTTTAAGGATATAGATGGCAGATGCCAGAATAAGGCCAAAGAAAAAGCTCCATAACGGGATTGGATGGAACTCCAAAAGGTATTTCATAAGCTTGGCCAAAGACAATACACTTATAAGTATACCGGCAAAAAGACTTGCAAGGAAGTTTCCGTTTATATGTTTCCAGAAAGCAGCAACCTTACCGCTCAACAACAGCTTCAGGGCCTCACCGTTTACAGATTTTATTGAATCCAGAAGTTCTGAATAAATTCCCATAAGGAAAGCTATGGTACCTCCGCTTACACCTGGAATTACATCAGCCGCTCCCATACAGATACCCTTGAATGTTACACCCAAATACTTTAATAAATTAGCCATAAGTCTTTTATTGTTTTTTTATACTTTCCAAAAATTGAAGGAACCAGTCCATATGCTGTAACTGTGGCAACAAATCATAAACCACGCCCAACCATGCTGCACTTTTGTCCAAAATCTCCAGAAAAAGTTGTTTGAACTGTTCTTGTACCAGAACACTCTCTCCCTGCATCTGGGCAGCATTCATGCAAAGGACTGCCTCTAGAGCACAAATGCCGGCCCTTGCCTCATTTGCTTTGTCGCTACCTGGAAGAATACTTTCAAACTGAAGCCTTGCATCCTCCCACCTTTGCAGCCTCATATATGCTTCTGCCAATCCAAGACGGCCCAATTCGTCGGGATCAATGGCATTGAATTGCTCAAACACTTCTGCTGCATTTGCATACCGCTGAAGGTTCATGTATACCACTGCAAGATTATAAAGGGATGATGAATTTTCATTGTTAAGTGCTATGGAATACTCAAAGGCCTCAATGGCTTTGTCAAAATTGAGCATTCTGGCAGCCACTGTTCCCATATTGAACCATACAGTATCATTGAAAGGGTTTTTGTCCAAATATTTTTCATAATACTCCTCCGCCCCACCAGGATTGTCAAGCCTGTCATGGCAAAAGGCTATATCATTGTAATATTCATATGGAAGCTCCCCAAGTTTTTGTGCTTTAGAAAGATAATATAGTGCCTCTTTATGGTTCCCGTAATCTATGCAATCCTGCGCCAGTGCACATACAGACTCCATTGTATCAGAATCTCCATCTGTACATTCCAATGCCTTATAAAAATAATCCCTTGCGTGATTGAACTGTCCCTGGACTATATTTGCCCTGCTGTAGAGCAAAAAGATTGCACTGCTGGTATGGTATGAGTCTATATAAGACTCAAGAATTTCAACGGCATTTTGCGGATTTCCTGTAATGATAAGTGTATCACATAAACGGGTAAGCAAATGCAAAGAGTATGGATACCTTTCAAATGCAATCCTGGAGAGTTCCAGAACCTCATCCTCAAGTTCACTCTCTACAAGACGGTCAAGTACATACTCAAACTCATCCTCATTGAGGTTCAAATTATTAAGATTACCCTCAGCCCGTGCAGCCAGGTAATCCTCAAACGCCTGCGGGAAATCCCCCTCTCCCCCTTTATCTGAATAAAAATTACTCTCCATCCTGTTTAATTGGCTGCAACAGCTGAACTTTCAATATTTTTAAGATATTCCAACAAATGCTTTACATACTCAGCACTTGCATGTTCACCCTTATGGGCAATAGAGTTCTCAAACACAACATTATAAGGAAGATTAGGCTTGTTTTCCATACCAACAATACATTTCCCCTTTGCCCTTGTTACAAGATACTCCAATGTAAAATTGCCATTATCATTAAAGGCAATGAGAAGGTCATTATCTCCCTCAAGCACATTTTTCTCCTTACCGGCAACCGGAATACCCAACCAGTTAAGTTCTTTCTTCCCGATAAATACAACACCACAAGGTTCACATACCTCTGCGGAAAATTCAATTCTCTGCTGCTCATCCTTAAAGATCTTTGACACCTCTACAACAACACCTTTTACAGGTATTCCGGTAGAGTTAAGCTCATTGATAATCCCTTTAGCTGCCCCAACATCTCCATCACATTCCAATTTAAAAAGAAAGGTGATATTCCTAACCTGCCTTAGATTAAGAAATACAGGATTTCCACCAGCTCTGAACTGTGCCAGGCGTCTCTTTCTTATACGGGACTTTAAGAGTGTAAATAACATAAAACCAAATTTAGCGCAAAGGTAACAAAAATCATGCAAATTACTGGCGGTTGAAAATTATGCCTCCATTTTGCACATCTACCATTATCACACCCTCGCTTGATATTTTTCCACTTATAATTTCAGTAGCAAGCTCATTTATAAGCTCTTTCTGCAAAAGTCTCTTTATAGGGCGGGCACCGTATGCAATGTCATATCCTTTAGAGGCCAGATACTCTATTGCTGCAGGGGTAAAATCAAGGGTAATCCCTTTCTCCTGCAGCATCTGCTGTATCTGGGATATCTGCAACATAAGTATACCCCGTATGTTATCCGGTGTAAGAGGTTCAAACATAATTACCTCATCTATCCTGTTCAGGAACTCCGGCCTTACACTCCTCTTAAGTACCTCCATTACGGCATCCTTGCAATCTTGCAGTGCCTGCTCCTTGTTTACATCATTTATCTTAAGCATGTAGTCCTGAATAATATCGCTGCCTACGTTGCTTGTCATTATGAGTATAGTATTCTTAAAGTTTACTGTACGCCCTTTTCCATCAGTAAGGCGGCCGTCGTCCAGCACCTGCAACAATACATTAAACACATCCGGATGAGCCTTTTCTATCTCATCAAAAAGTACAACCGAGTATGGTTTTCTGCGCACAGCCTCTGTAAGCTGTCCACCCTCATCATAACCCACATAACCCGGAGGCGCTCCCACAAGGCGGGTTACAGCAAAGCTCTCCTGATACTCACTCATGTCTATACGGGTCATAAGGTTCTCATCATTGAACAGAAATTCTGCCAAAGCCTTTGCGAGCTCTGTCTTGCCAACACCTGTTGTTCCAAGAAACAGGAATGAACCGAGAGGGCGTTTCTCATTCTGCAAACCTGCCCTAGAGCGGCGTACTGCATCAGAGACAGCCTTTATTGCCTCATCCTGTCCCACTACCCTCTTGTGCAACTCTTCCTCAAGGTGTAGAAGTTTGTCCTTTTCACTCTGGAGCATCCTTTTTACAGGAATACCTGTCCATTTTGCAACTACCTCAGCAATATCCTCAGGGTTAACCTCCTCATTTATAAGAGGATTGTCATTTGCTACTTTTTTGGTCTCAAGCTCCGCTATCTGCTGCTGCAACTGACCTATCTTGCCGTATCTTATCTCTGCAACTTTTGCATAGTCTCCGTTTCTCTCGGCCTCATCTGCCTTAATCTTAAGGTTTTCAACCTCCCTACGGTTGTTCTGTATTGAATCCAACAAAGATTTTTCCTCCTTCCACTGCTTGTCATACACTTTCTGCTCTGCCTGCAACTGCTCCAGCTGTGCAGTTATATCATTGAGTTTAGGAGATTTGCCTTCCCTTTTTATGGCAGCCTTCTCAATTTCCAGCTGTTTGATCTTCCTGTTAAGCTCATCTATCTTCTCAGGCACTGAGTTCATCTCAAGTCTGAGCTTTGAGGCAGCCTCATCAATAAGGTCAATGGCTTTGTCGGGAAGAAAACGGTTTGTAATGTACCTGTGGGAAAGGTCCACTGCGGCAATTATTGCATCATCCTCTATGCGCACCTTATGGTGGTTTTCATATTTCTCCTTTAGCCCCCTTAAGATAGAGATGCTCTCCGCTGGGGTTGGCTCATCTACCATTACCATCTGGAAACGGCGCTCAAGAGCCTTGTCCTGCTCAAAATATTTCTGATACTCATCCAATGTTGTAGAACCTACAGTTCTTAACTCTCCACGGGCAAGCGCAGGCTTGAGGATATTTGCAGCATCCATCGCTCCGCTGCTTTTTCCTGCTCCCACAAGTGTATGAATCTCATCAATATACAATATTATCTCACCTTGGCTGTCAATCACCTCCTTAACAACTCCCTTAAGACGCTCCTCAAACTCACCCTGATATTTGGCTCCGGCAATCAGTGCACCCATATCAAGGGAGTAGATAAGTTTGTCCTTAAGGTTCTCCGCCACATCCCCATGCACAATGCGCTGGGCCAGACCCTCTGCAATGGCGGTCTTGCCCACTCCCGGCTCGCCCACCAGGATAGGATTGTTTTTGGTCCTGCGGCTGAGGATCTGCAAAACCCTTCTTATCTCTTCATCCCTGCCAATGACAGGATCAAGCTTGCCCTGCTTGGCCAAATCAATCAAATTCACTGCATAACGCTTAAGAGCACCACCCTGCTCACTCTGCTGATTAAAACCATTCATAATATTCCTCCTTCTACGTTATAAATTATTATTCCCGACAGATTTATGCTCCACACAATACTCTACCAATACTCCATTTATCAACACATAACCCCAGTGCACCGTTCACTCACAAATGCTCAAATAACTTACCAAACCACAAAATCTGCCATTTTGGCGGAAAGTTACCGTATCAAGCCAACTCACTCTCCCACCACACAACATTAGTGCGGGATATTGCACATCTAAGAATAAATGTTATCTTTGTAGAATAGAATATAATTTATTGAACAATAACTTAAAAACACTATTATGCTTAAAAGAATGTTAACTGTTGTAGCTATTGTTGCAGTTGCTACAACTTCTGTGTTCGCACAGAAAAAAGGCAAGAAGGCTGTTGAGCAGCCTAAAGGCTATGAGTTTACAGTTGTTAAGGAGAACCCTGTAACTCCTGTTAAAAACCAGGCAAGCTCAGGTACTTGCTGGTCTTATTCTTCTATATCATTCCTTGAGAGTGAGGCTATCAAGAAAGGTGCTCCAGCAAATATTGACCTTGCTGAGATGTTCCCAGTTTGGAACGGTTATTCAGATAAAGCTGTTAAGTTTGTAAGATTGGACGGTCACTTGAACTATGAGCAGGGCAGCTCATTTGGTGATGTAATCTACACCCTTAAACATTATGGTATGGTTCCTCAGACTGAGATGGAGGGCCTTAACTATGGTGAGACTACCAACAAACATGGAGAGCTTGTAGGCGTTCTTAAAGGATATGTTAACGCTGCAATGAAAAACCCTAACAGAAAGCTTTCTACTGCATGGCATAAAGGCCTTAACGGTATTCTTGACGCATACCTAGGCGAGTGCCCTGAGAAATTTGTTGTAGACGGCAAAGAGTACACTCCTCAGACTTATGCTAAAGATTATTTGAAACTTAACGCTGATGATTATGTTTCAATCACTTCTTTCACTCACCATCCATTCTACAGCCAGTTTGCAATTGAGGTTCCAGACAACTGGCGTTGGGATTTGTCATACAACCTTCCATTGGATGAGATGATGCAGATTTTTGACTACGCTATTGAGAACGGTTACACTGTAGCTTGGGCTTCAGACGTTAGTGAGAAAGGTTTCAGCCGCAATGGTTTGGGTATTGTTCCAGACGTAGAGGCTAACATGAAAGAGGCTGGCTCTGATGAGGCAAGATGGATTGGCAAGTCTCCAGAGGCTAAAAATGCAGCAATGAACAATCAGGATGCTCCTGGCAAAGAGCTTAAGATTACTCAAGAGATGAGACAGGAGGGTTATGACAACAAAACCACTACCGATGACCACGGTATGCATATCTACGGTATTGCTAAAGACCAGAACGGTACCAAATACTATATGGTTAAAAACTCTTGGGGTCCTTCAGGAAAATACAAAGGTTTGTGGTATGTATCTGAGGCATTCGTTCAGTACAAAACTATGAACATTGTAGTAAACAAAAATGCTATCCCAGCTGCAATCAAAGCTAAAATGGGTCTATAATTAAAGGACAAACACTACACTTAAAAACTATCATTATGAGAAAAGGACTTTTTATTGCAGCAGCGTTGCTTTGTATGGGCACTTCGCTTTCTGCCCAGTATAAATATGAGTTTACAGTTGTTAAGGAGAATCCTGCAACTCCTGTAAAGAACCAGGCAAGTACTGGAACATGCTGGTGTTTTGCTACCAACTCATTCATAGAGTCTGAGCTTTTGAGAATGGGTAAAGGCGAGTATGACCTTTCTGAAATGTTTATTGTAAGAAACAACTACATTACAAGAATAAAAGACAACTACTACAGAAGAGGTAGAGGTAATATCGGTCAGGGCAGCATTGCTCACATGTACATTAATGAAATGGCTAAAAACGGCCTTATGACAGAAGAGGCGTACGACGGCATCAACTACGATTCACCTACCCATAGCCATGGTGATCTTCAGAAATGGGTTCAGGCTATCAGCAAAAATGCTGTAGAGATGAAAAAACCTATTCCTCAGGAGATTCTCGACGGCATGTTGGATGCATACCTTGGTAAAGTTCCTGAGAAATTTACTGTAAAAGGTAAAGAGTACACAGCAGAGTCATTCTACAAGAGCCTGGGCATCAACGCCAATGACTATGTAGAGCTAACCAGCTTCAATCACCATCCATTCTACCAGCAGATTGTAGTAGAGGTGCCTGACAACTGGGACCACCAGCTAATGTACAACCTTCCTTTGGATGAGTTCATGGCTGTTATTGACAACGCTATCAATACAGGTTACACTGTAGCTTGGGACGGTGACGTAAGCGAGCCAGGTTATGCATTCCAGCATGAGGTAGCAGTTCTTTGCAACGAGAATATCAAAAAAGAGGCTGAGATTAAAGAGAGACCTGTTGAGCTTGAAGTTGATCAGGATATCAGACAAAAATGGTATGAGACTTTTCTAACTACTGACGACCACCTTGAGCACATTACTGGTATTGCTAA
>JAZTYE010000071.1:0-2482 GCA_045636765.1 Candidatus Egerieisoma sp. | reverse complement strand
TCCAGGTGCAGGAAAGGGTACACAGGCAAAACTTTTGGTGGAGAAATACAACTTCCACCATGTATCAACCGGAGACCTTTTGAGAAAGGAGATTGCAAAAGGTTCCGAGCTTGGCCTTAAAGCAAAAGCTCTTATAGATGCCGGCAACTTTGTAGATGATGCTACTGTTGTTGGCATGATAGAGAATGAAATTGCAAACAACCCTAAAGTAAACGGATTCCTATTTGACGGATTTCCAAGAACTGTGACACAGGCAGAAATCCTTGACACAATGCTGGCAAAGCAGAACAATTCTGTAAATAAGGTTATCTCAATCATAATAAGTGATGCAATGGTATTTGAGAGAATCAGCCACAGGGCAAATATAGAGGGTAGAAAAGACGATGCAGACCCTAAAATTATCCAAAACAGAATTGACACTTACCATGCAAAAACAGAGCCTCTAATTGAATATTACAAACCACAGGGAAAATACAACGAGATTTGCGGTGAAGGCACAGTAGAGGAGATTTTCAATAAAATAGCAGAAGTACTGTAATTATATAAAATATGGCAAATTCAAACTTCGTAGACTACGTAAAAATGTTCCTTGCCTCCGGAAACGGCGGTAACGGTTCAATGCATCTTCACAGGGAAAAATATGTTCCAAAGGGAGGTCCCGACGGAGGTGACGGTGGCCGCGGAGGCCATATTATCTTAAGAGGTAACCCTCAATTCTGGACTCTTATTCATCTAAAATACAAAAAGCACATAAGAGCTGAAGAGGGTGAATCTGGAAGCGGCGCCCTAAGACACGGGCGTAACGGCAAAGATATTTATCTTGATGTTCCGCTAGGAACTGTTGCCAAAGATGCCGAGACTGGTGAGATTCTATTTGAGATCACAGAACCAGGCGAGGAGAAAATTATTGTAAAAGGTGGTAGAGGAGGGCTTGGAAATGCAAACTTCAAGACATCTACCAACCAGACTCCAAGATATGCCCAACCCGGTGAGCTTGGTGTTGAGGGGTGGTTTATCCTTGAGCTGAAAATTCTTGCCGATGTAGGACTTGTTGGATTTCCAAATGCAGGAAAATCAACACTGCTCTCTACCGTTTCAGCAGCAAGACCTAAAGTTGCAGACTACGCATTTACTACCCTTGAGCCAAGCATTGGCATTGTAAATTACTACGATGACAAATCATTTGTAATGGCAGATATACCTGGCATCATAGAAGGAGCTAGTGAAGGTAGAGGCCTTGGACACAGATTCCTAAGACACATAGAGCGTAACTCCGTCCTTCTATTTATGGTACCTGCCGACAGCAAGGACATTTTGGCTGAATACAAAATTCTCCTTAAAGAGCTCAAGAAGTTCAATCCTCAGCTGCTGGATAAACAAAGAATATTGGCTGTAACAAAATCAGACATGCTTGATGAGGAACTTAAACGTGAAATAAGGCCTCATCTTCCAAGGAAAATCCCAACAATATTTATATCATCTGTAGCAAACGAGGGGATAAAAGAGCTTAAAGACCTTATTTGGAAAACACTTAACTCAGACATGTAACAGTTAATATATATGCTTGACTGGTTAATAGAACTTGACAAAGAACTGCTTCTTGCCATAAACGGTTGGAACAGTTCTTTTTTTGACCCTATAATGGTCTTCATATCACACCCTTTGAGTGGTATTCCAATATATATTGCATTGATATATATGATATTCCACAAGAGGAACACTAAAACGGCAATACTCATGTTTGCCGCTGTTCTCCTTACATTTGCCCTTACAGACATGCTGGCGCTACATCTGTTCAAAAACACTTTTGAGCGTTTCCGTCCAGGTTGGGATCCCACTATAGAACATCTGGTAAGATTGCTGGAGAACAAGGGAGGCATGTACGGATTCATCTCCAACCATGCCGCAAACTTTTTTGGACTGGCCATCATTTCGTCGGGAATATTAAAGAAAAGATGGTACACTATCTTCATTTTATGCTGGGCAGCAGCTGTAGCATATAGCAGGGTTTATGTGGGTAAGCATTTCCCCGCAGATGTGATATGCGGTGCAATGTTTGGAGCCCTGATTGGATATCTGGTGCTAAGACTTTTCAAATTTATTGTTAAAAAATATAATCTTCCTACAGATGCTGTACATAAATGATTCCTGCACAGATCCCCACTGGAATCTGGCAGCGGAGGAGTACCTTCTTAAAAACTTTACAGAACCTATTTTCAGGCTATGGAGAAATGATAGCTCCATTATTATAGGACAATACCAGAATGCCGTAGCCGAGATTGATACAACCTACGTTAAGGAGAACGGTATTAAGGTTGTACGCAGGCTCACCGGCGGCGGTGCCGTATTCCATGACCTTGGCAACCTAAACTACACATTCATAGAGGAAAAGACAGCGGGAGAAGATGCCAGTGCAATGTTCAAGCGCTTTACAGCTCCCATTATTGAGGCCCTTAATGCCATAGGGGTAAAAGCATACCTG
>JAZTYE010000070.1:0-9317 GCA_045636765.1 Candidatus Egerieisoma sp. | reverse complement strand
CGCTGCTGTTGACAGAGGCGGTGAGTACATTAAAGTTGAGATCCCTTACGAGTGGAACAACATTTCAAGAGGCAAGTTCGTTCCAGATTCATTCAAACGTATGGCTCCAGAGTGGGTTAAGAACGTAGCTGACGTTGTTAACGCACAGTGTGGTAACGACCTTCCTGTAAGCGCATTCAAAGATATGGCTGACGGTGTTATCCCTGCCGGTACTGCTGCTTACGAGAAACGTGGTATTGCTACCCACATTCCTGAGTGGAATGCAGAGAACTGTATCCAGTGTAACCAGTGTTCATTCGTTTGTCCTCACGCTGCTATCCGTCCATTCCTAATGACTGAGGAGGAGGCTGCAAAAGCTCCAGCAGCAATCAAGAGAGTTAAAGGTAACGGTCCTCTTAAAGAGTACTACTTCACTATGCAGGTTGACCCAGCTGACTGTACAGGTTGCGGCAACTGTGCTGACGTTTGTCCTGCCAAGACTAAAGCTCTTGTTATGCAGCCAGCTGCTACTCAGGAGGCTGAGCAGGCTCACTTCGATTACCTACACTCACACGTTGGCTACAAAGACAACGTAGTTGCAAAAGAGCAGAACGTTAAGAATTCACAGTTCGCACAGCCATTGTTCGAGTTCTCAGGAGCTTGTGCAGGTTGTGGTGAGACTCCATACATCAAAGCTATTACCCAGTTGTTCGGCGACAGAATGATGGTAGCAAATGCTACTGGTTGTTCTTCAATCTACTCTGGTTCATTCCCTGCATCTCCATACTGCAAAGACAAGAACGGTAGACGTCCAGCTTGGGCTAACTCATTGTTCGAGGACAACGCTGAGTTCGGTCTTGGTATGAGAGTAGGTTCTGAGAGACTAAGAGAGACTGCTGCTAACCTTATGGTTAAAGGCATGGAGTGCGACTGCTGCAGCGCTGAGATGAAAGCATTGTTCGGCGAGTGGTTGACAAACAAAGACGACGCTAAAGCTGCTAAAGAGATTGCAGAGAAACTTGTTCCTATGGTTGAGGCTTGCAGCTGCGACATCTGCAAACAGCTTGCCCAGTACAAAGACGTTCTAGTTCCTCGCAGCCAGTGGATCTTTGGTGGTGACGGTTGGGGTTATGATATCGGATACGGTGGACTTGACCACGTACTTGCATCAGGTGAGAACGTAAACGTAATGGTAGTTGATACTGAGGTTTACTCTAACACTGGTGGACAGTCATCTAAATCTACTCCTGCAGGTGCAGTTGCAAAATTTGCTACTTCAGGTAAGAAGATCCGCAAGAAAGATCTTGGTATGATGGCTATGAGCTACGGTTATGTATATGTTGCACAGGTTGCTATGGGTGCTAACCAGGCTCAGTTCCTAAACGCTATTAAAGAGGCTGAGGCTCACGACGGTCCATCTCTAATCATCGCTTACGCTCCTTGTATCAACCACGGTCTAAAAGCTGGTATGGGCAAGAGCCAGAGAGAGGAGAAATTGGCAGTTGAGTGCGGTTACTGGCATCTTTACAGATTCAACCCTGCTCTTGAGGCTGAGGGCAAGAATCCGTTCACTTTGGACAGCAAAGAGCCAGATTGGAGCAAATTCCAGGATTTCATCAAGGGTGAGGTTCGTTACGCTTCATTGCTTAAGACTTTCCCTGCTGAGGCTGGTGAGTTGTTCGCTCTTACTGAGGAGTTTGCAAAACTTCGTTTGGCTTCATACAAACGTATGGCTGGACAGGCTGAGTAATTACTCCCTATACAATACTAAAAAGAGCAATCCAAACGGGTTGCTCTTTTTATTTATATGCTTTTATTAAAAATTAACCAGCCTTTTATCCTATTACCCTATTTACAATATCAAGTATCTCTTTCTCCTTGACATCTGCATCTGTGGCAATTTTGGCAGCTTCCGCCAGAATTGCATCTGCAATGGTACGGTCTTTAATGCCGGCCGCATTAATCTTTACATTAAGGTATGCACCTTGCACCGCAGTACGGATACAAAGAGCACCCACACCTGCATCAGAAACTGAATTTGGATTACCATCCTTGGCCATAGCTTCAACCAACGGATATGCGCTGAAAGCCGCTTTCATTGTACGCAAAGGGACCTCTGTAGCGTAAATGGTAGCCTCCTGCAATGCGGCACTTCTGGCAGCTTTTTCCTCAGGAGTATCCTTAGGCATACCAAAGCAAGCCATAATCTTGTTGAACGCAGCGGTATCCTCATCTACAAGATAAAGCAGTTCAGATACAATTGCCTGACCTTTTTCTGCCCAATCTGAGAAATATTTCCATTTGTCATCCCAACCAGGTTTATGTCCGCTCAAGTTTGCCACCATTGTTCCAAGGGCAGCGCCCAATGCTCCCGCATAAGCGGAAATTGAGCCACCACCAGGAGCCGGAGACTCACTGGCTGTCTCCAATGCAAAACCTTTACATGTAAAGTCTACAAGCTTTTTAGGAGCCCCTGCTACAGCTGCATCCTCCAACATATACTCAATCACCTTTTCACGCGGATTGAACGGTTTAAGGTCATCCAAGCCCATTGATTTAACCGCAATCTTAATAATCTCTTCCTCAGCTATACCGGCAGAACGTTGCTGTTTTGCAAGATAGTATTTACCTGCATCAATAAGAACCTTCTTAGGGATAAGGCCTACTATCTCTGCACCTGTAACCCTTATACCACGGGCCTGAGCCTTGGCACAAACCTCATCAAAAGCAACATGTACAGGTGTTACTGAAATATTGGTAACATTCATTGAAACCTGAGCAATACCATACTCGTCTATATACCATCCAATAGCCTTACACCCTTTAAGCGTACCAGGCAACCATCTCTCCTCTCCGTTCTCATCCAAAAGAACCTTGCCCAATAATGAACCGCCCTCACGCATCTTACGCCCCTTCTCACGGACATCAAACGCTATGGCATTAGCACGGCGGGTAGATGTGGTGTTAAGGTTATAGTTGATAGCCACAAGGAAATCTCTTGCACCCACGTTTGTGATACCTGCACGGGCAACCCTCTCAGAGAACTCGGCAGGTCCAAAATCAGGTTTCCAATAAGGGTCCTGCAATTTCTTCTGAATACCCTCATACTCACCTGTACGGCAGAATGCAAGATTCTCCCTCTCAGGGGTGAATGCTGCCGCCTCATAGCAATATACAGGAATACCAAGCTCCTCTCCTATTCTGCGGGCAACAGTGCGGGCATACTGGGCACACTCCTCCATTGTTACGTTTGCAATAGGGATAAAAGGACATACATCAGTTGCTCCGCTTCTAGGGTGCTCTCCGTGGTGCCCTCTCATATCAATAAGTTCTGCAGCCTTTGCAGTAGCACGCACCGCAGCCTCCATTACAGGCTCAGGCTCACCCACAAAAGTTACAACTGTACGGTTAGTGGCTGCACCGGGGTCTACATCCAAAAGTTTCACACCCTCAACAGCCTCAATTACATCTGTAATCTGTTTAATGATATCCATATTGCGCCCCTCACTGAAATTGGGAACGCACTCAACTATTTTCTTCTGCATAAAATATTATTATTTGGTACAATGTACTCCATCTACATACAAACATATTCCCGGATTAAGGGCCACCGCAAGCTTTTTGCCGTCAATCTCAAAATAATGTATAGGGAAAAGGTTCTTTGGATTGATCATATTTGCAGCCTCAATGAATTTCTCATCAGAAAGCGTATAAGGGAGATTCTTTGGCAAAAACGCAATATCTGCCCCCTTTGCTACCGACATCTCAGGGATAAACTCCGTATCACCCGCAAAATATACCTTAAAGCCGCCAAAATTAAGGATATAGCCGTTACCTTCACCTTTAATGTGGAACGGATTGCCGTTATCCCTCTTCTGCTCCACGTTATAAGCCGGTGTAGCCTCAATCTCCACACCTCTGGCCTTTATCTTGTCTCCATTAAGCATTACAGCCACACTGCAGTGCTGAAGGCAGGCAACACTCTTTTTCATGTACTCCAAATTAGTTGAAGGGTCCACATTAAGAGGATTGTTGTCTATATCAAGCTTCATTTTGGTAAGGTCATTCTCCAGACAGGTACCAACAGCCTTGCTTACCACAAACTTTGTATTTGGGGTAACAATTTTCTGTATGGCCGCACTATCATAATGGTCTGTATGGGCATGGGTAATGAGAATAAGATCTGCCTTCTTCATACCTGTAAAGTCATAAGCATCATTATACGGATCTACGTAAATATGCATCCCCTCCCACTCAATATGAACAGATCCGTGCCCCAAGTGGGCAACATTCAACAACCCCACCGGAGTGTAAAATGTATTGTAACGTTTAGTTCCCATAATATATCAGTGTTTTTTAAGTTTTTCTTCCCGACAAAATCTTCCCCTTTTACATCTCTTCCCCTGCAATATACAGTCTCTCAATAAAAGGGGTTGTAAATGCATAAGGAATGAAATCTATAGAAGGAATCTCCTTTGTAAGTATTATATTCGCCTGCTTGCCTTCTGTAATTCCACCCAGAATATCATCAACATCCATAGCAAAGGCACCATTTATTGTACAAGCGTTCAACGCCTCAGCAGGTGTAAGTTTCATGGCAATGCATGCAAGAGCCATCTGAAACTGAAGGCTTCCGCTTGGGCAGCTTCCCGGATTGTAATTGCTGGCCATTGCCACAGGTATACCATAATCAATCAGTTTTCTTGCCGGAGCATATTGCATATTAAGGAAGAATGTAGCTCCTGGCAATATGGTTGCAATGGTATCAGAATCCTTAAGTGCCTTAAATTCCTCTTCACCTGTACTCTCCAGATGGTCAACACTCCTGGCCCCATATTTTACTCCAATCTGCACTCCTCCGGAGAAGCCCATCTGGTTGGCATGTACCTTTGGTCTGAGCCCGTACTTAATTCCGGCATTAAAGATTCTGTCGGTATCCTCCACACTAAAGAATCCATCCTCACAGAATGCATCTATATACTCTGCCAGCCCCTCGGCAGCCACCATTGGAATCATCTCGTTTATTATCTCCTCTACATAACCGTTGTGATCATCCGCATACTTTGCAGGGAATGCATGCGCACCCAGAAATGTTGATTTGATGGTAAGTGGAGTCTCCTCTTTAAGGCGGGCAATTACTCTCAGCATCTTTATCTCATCTTGCGGAGTAAGGCCATAGCCGCTCTTTATCTCCACAGCTCCTGTTCCCTGCAACATTATCTCTTGCGCTCTTGCATAGGCACTACGGAAAAGAGCATCTTCAGAAGATTGGGAAAGCAATTTTGCAGAGTTAAGAATACCACCACCCCTACGGGCAATTTCCTGGTAACTCAAGCCCTTTATCTTGTCTGTAAACTCCTGTTCGCGACTTCCCGCATACACCAGATGTGTATGTGAATCGCAAAATGCCGGCATTATGAACCTGCCCGTAGCATCTACAACCTCACCTTTCCCCAGTACAGCGTTTTCTGCCATATTTTTAAGCTCTACAGGCATCGTGGACATCTGGCCATATTGAGCAATCTTTCCATCTTTTATGTAAAGAAAAGCCTCTTTAATCCCGTTGAGCATATCCATCTGCAGACCAATCTTAATAGCTGACTCCGGTTGCACCCCCACCAGCTCCTTTATATTAATAAAAAGTCTCTCTTTCATTATTTATGCTCTTTAAGGAATTTTATTGTATTATTTATATGGGTATACATCACCTGGTCTATATCTACAAAATTTACCACCTTGCGGTACTGTGCCACAAAATCCTCCAAAACAGGAGAACTCTTTAGCGGACGGCGGAACTCCAGTGCCTGTGCTGCATTGAACAGCTCAATTGCCAGAATAGTCTCCACATTATTTACAACCCTATAGCATTTGGTTGCAGCATTTGCACCCATACTTACATGATCCTCCTGCCCCTGCGACGAATCCAAAGTATCAACGCTGTTAGGCATACACAGCATCTTATTCTGGCTTACAACGCTGGCTTGGGCATACTGTGGAATCATAAATCCGCTATTTAAACCTGGCTTGGCAACAAGGAATGATGGTAACCCCCTTTTTCCCGATATCAACTGATAAGTCCTCCTTTCAGAAATGCTCCCTATCTCAGCCATTGCTATGGCAAGAAAATCAAGGTGTATTGCCAGAGGCTGGCCATGGAAATTACCGGCAGAAACAATTAGGTTTTCGTCGGGAAGGACACAAGGATTGTCTGTTGCACTGTTGAGTTCTGTTATAAATACATTCTCTATATGGGCTATAGCATCTTTTGATGCTCCGTGTACCTGAGGAGCACACCTGAATGAATAAGGGTCCTGAACATGCTCCTTCTTGCGGGAAGCAATTTCGCTGCCCTGGAGATACTGTAGTATTGTTGCAGCTGTATCTGCCTGTCCCCTGTGAGGTCTTATTGCATGCACCCCTGGAGTAAAAGGTTCTATACGACCATCAAAAGCATCTATTGAAAGGGCTGCAATCTTATCCGCGAGAGTGACCAGCTTTTTGGCTTTAATAAGGTTCCAGATGGCAAAAGAGAGCATGAACTGGGTACCGTTAAGCAGCGCCAGGCCCTCTTTGCTTGCAAGTGTTACAGGCTCCCAGCCAAACTTTTCATTTATCTCTTGCGCCGGGTATTTCTGGCCGTTATGGTTTACTTCTCCAAGACCAAGAACAGGAAGACACATATTTGCCAAAGGGGCAAGATCTCCGCTGGCTCCAAGGGAACCCTGTTGGTACACCACCGGATAAACCTTGTTGTTGAACATATCCACAAGGCGTTGCACGGTCTGCAGCTGAACTCCGGAATAACCGTAAGAAAGAGATTTTATCTTGAATGCCATCATAAGTTTTACAACCTCTTGCGGCACCTCCTCCCCAATTGAACAGGCATGGCTCATTACAAGATTTTTCTGCAGTTGGCTCAAGTCTCCGGCATCAATAGAAACATTGCACAATGAACCAAAACCGGTTGTTATACCATATATTGGTTCTTTTTGGGTCTTCATCCTGTTATCCAGATATTCCCTGCACTTTACAATTCTCTCGCATGCCTCATCTCCCAGTACAATAACGGCATCATCCATCAAAAGCCCAGCAACCTCAGCCAAATTATGAATCTTCTGATTTATATTAAAAACCATACCAATCAATTATTAAATGTTATTAAAAGGAACCTAATAGACAAATATAATAAATTGGAGGCAGAATTTAAATAGGATATAAAAGAAAAAGCCTCAGATTTCTCTGAGGCTTTTATATCCTGCTGAGCCTCTCTTCAACCAGGCTCTTATATTCTTCTTTTTTGCTTTCACATAAAAAAGAAGAATCAATAATCTCATACCAACTAACTTTATATCCAGCAATCTTGTGTATAATCTTCTGTGCTACTTTTTCAGATATCCCAGAGATAACCATAGCATCTTTAAACATCTGGCCCGTAAGCCCTGTAATAGGGGTATCATCCATAATTACTTTACCCTTAAGGGGCATTGCCAGCTCATCATTATTTGCTATACCGGTAAGCAATACAGCCAACATATCGTATGCTGGAGACAATTGATAACCAACACCTCTATCATCTATCAATGAAAAGTTTTTGCAATGCATATCTGAATTGCCAGTTATCCATGAAAAAAGGACTATCTCCCAAAAACGTTGAACATCCAGCATAGGAGATATAGAATAACTCTTTATAGTTTCAGCCAACTGAAGATATGTTCCAAAATATTTATGCTCGGTAAGTCTGTTTGTCAACTGACACATATCAAGCATAGAGTATTTCTCACCATTTACACCTCTATCCATGCGACGTGTAATATATGCCATTTCCCCATCAGCCATTCTTATCAATCCGTGTTTTGCCGTTGCAATACCAGCAGACTCAGCTAGTTTCATTGTCAAATCCTCAAGTTCAGGCATCTGTTGATATACAGGACTCTGAGGCTTTAGAATATAATTACCCCACAAACCTACAATAGTAAGCTTGTCAGGTTCATTTCTATCACCCTTATTTATATCCAAAGACAATTTTGGCTGCACTCCAGTCACAGATGTACTTGTTTCAAGCACCTGTAAAGCAAGCTCGTCAATATTATCTCTAGTATATGGTATAATAGGGACACGGTTGGAACCGAACAACTTTCTGGCACATGAAGGATGATAGTCTGCCCCACCATCAACTTCTTTATAGCAATACATGCATCTACTCTTCATAAGGCAAAACACTAATATTACCAATACAATCCTTACAACATAGAAGAAGAAGTTTCATTCTGTCCCTGGGATTAATCTTCCAGTTCCTATCCACCAAATCAAGCATCCATCCCTCCGGAATCAATCCATCAAAAACTGGAAACATAAACTCCTTTACAAAAGGCTCTCTCTGTAATGGCATAGTTGGAGACAGCGCAACTGCCCCCTCTTTTAACAGATAATCTGCATCATACTGAAAGTGGTATCCGTCAAAATACTCTGTAAGAACACCACAAAATTCACCAGAAATATAGACCTTTGCCCTATCCATACTATTTAACTTTAACCGGATACAAGACCTCTCCAAAAAGTTCAAGCACCTGATTCACCTTATCCATTCTTACAGTTGATTTTCCACCTTCCAACTCTCTCACAAATCGTATTCCAACCCCAGCCCTCTCCGCCAACTCTACTTGTGTAAGATTATACAACTCCCTTTTCGCCTTTATATATTTGCCAATATCCATGATTTCCTATTTTTAATAATCCCTATAGGGTATAATCTTCTATAAAATCAGATGTAATCACCCCTATCGGGTACAAATATAATAAAAAACTCACCCAACTATACCCAAACGGTATGATTTTACAAATATATAAAAGAAAAAGCCCCAGATTTCTCTGAGGCTTTTGGAGCGGAAAACGAGGCTCGAACTCGCGACCCCAACCTTGGCAAGGTTGTGCTCTACCAACTGAGCTATTTCCGCATAGTTGTTTCATTTGTTTCATTGGTGCTCGGGACGGGAATCGAACCCGTACGGGCATTTCTGCCCACGGGATTTTAAGTCCCGCGTGTCTACCTATTCCACCACCTGAGCCAATGAACGGGGCACAAAGTTAATAATACTTTTTTAATTATCAATACCCTTGTACAAAAAAAGGTTGTCAGTTTCCCGACAACCTTTTATTTTAATTGTATCAAACTCTATTAATAACCAGGGTTCTGCTGCTTACCAATCTCAGGGTTTGCATTAATCTCATCCTGGAAAATAGGAAGGATAGTTTTTGGATGTGTACGGTCTACTGAGCCCTCTCTGTGAACTGGAGTAATGTCACCTAGTTGGTCATCAAATGTGATGGTCTTGTTTCTT
>JAZTYE010000069.1:0-16891 GCA_045636765.1 Candidatus Egerieisoma sp. | reverse complement strand
ACGGTACCAGAATCCTTTATGGAGTAACCTACACAAGCATTGAGCAAAACAAAGGCAACAGGGAACTTTACCTTATGAACCTTGACGGAACTGAGAATGTAAAGCTTACCAACACCCCTAAAAGCGAGTCAAACGCACGCTGGATAAACGACACCCAGATCATTTACATGAGAGGGGGCAAACTTTATACCGCTACCGTTAACGGAACTTCACTTACAGCAGAAGCTGAGGTTACAGGTGGCGAGGGAATGGAGGGCTTTGAGCTTTCTCCTGCAGGTGACAAAATTATGTTTATTAAGAGTGTTAAGGCAGCTGTGAAACCAACCGACATGTACCCCGATTTGGACAAATCGTCGGCAAGAACCTACACAGACCTTATGTACCGTCACTGGGATCACTTTGTAGAGGAGGTTCCTCATACTTACATTGCTGATTTTACCGGTTCTCAGGTTGGCACAGCTACAGACATTCTAGCAGGTGACACCGCAAACCCTGAGACAGAAGGCAAGCTTTTTGAGCTTCCTACTTTGCCGTTTGGAGGTCTTGAGCAGCTATCATGGAGTCCGGATGGGAAATATATTGCTTATTCTTGCAGGAAACTTGCAGGCAGAGACTATGCTTTCTCTACCAATACAGATATCTACCTTTACAATGTAGAGACAGGTGCCACCCAGAACCTTACTGCTGGCATGATGGGCTATGATACAGCCCCAATGTTCTCACCTGACGGCAAGCAGCTTGCTTTCTTAAGTATGGAGAGAGACGGTTATGAGGCAGACAAGAACAGACTGTTTGTTGCTGACATGGACAAAGTTCTGTCTAATCTTGGCAGCAAGGATTTCCGTCCGTTCATGAAAGAGCTTACAACTGATTACAAATACAATGTAGATGGCATTGCATGGGCTCCTAAATCTGACAAGATTTACTTTAACTCATGCGTAAATGCACTTACTGCTCTATTTGTTGTAGATGTAAATAAAGTGGTTGGTTTGCCAATTGAGGACAACGAGGGAACAGGCTATCTTCCTGCTTCATACGGAAACGGCATTAGAAGAATTACCTCTTCTGAAGCTATCTTTGACTTTGGTGGTCCAACACTTGTTGCAAATGAAATTGGTGAGGTTACTCAGATTATCACTACCAACACTTGCATGATGCGACCTGCAGAGATTGTTACTGTAAACCCTGCCACTGGCGAGTTTAAGGAGCTTACTGCAGAGAACAAGGCTACTTTGGAGAAATTGGATGAACCTCTTCTTGAGCAGAGATGGATGACTACTGTTGATGGCAAGAAATTGCACACATGGATCCTTTACCCTCCTCATTTTGACAAAACCAAAAAGTATCCTGCTATCCTAATGTGTTTGGGCGGTCCACAAGGTACAATCAGCCAGGGTTTCTCTACAAGATGGAACTATAGGCTTATGGCACAGCAAGGCTACATTGTAATCCTTCCTAACAGAAGGGGTACAACTGCATTTGGTCAGCCATGGTGTGAGCAGATATCGGGAGACTATATTGGCCTTAATATGCAGGATTACCTTACTGCTGTTGACAACATGAAGAAAGAGCCTTACGTGGGTAAAGTTGCTGCTACAGGTGCAAGCTACGGAGGTTACTCTGTATATTACCTTGCAGGTATCCACCAAAACAGATTCTCTGCCCTTATTGCACATGCCGGTATTTTCAACCAGGAACATATGTACATGATGACAGAGGAGCTATGGTTCCCTACATGGGATAATGGTGGTGCCCCTTGGGACAACAACCCTGTTGCAAAACGCCACTATGCAAACTCTCCTCACACACTTATCAAAAACTGGAACACACCTATCCTTATTATCCACGGAGAGATGGACTACCGCGTTCCTGTTGACCAGGGTATGGCAGCATTCAATGCTGCACGCATGATGGGCGTAGAGAGCAAGCTTGTATTGTTCCCTGAGGAGAATCACTGGATCCTTAAACCTCAGAACTCAGTTCACTGGAACAGAGAATTCTTTGGTTGGTTAGACAAATATTGCAAATAGGCAACAAAACATATAGACAATAAAAATGGTGGCATATTGCCACCATTTTTATTATTTGACTGGATATACCTCTGTAACATCCAGCACATTGCCATCCCGGTCGAGCAATGTAATCTTCATTTTCTTGCGGGTAACTTTCATGTGCATTGCACTCACAGTCTTGCCTCCTTCTGTCCATCGGAACTTTATCTTGTCCGAGTTATACTCAAGAGGCTTTTCAAGGTCACATGCAGATCCTCTCTCATTATCCGATGACGTTGACTGGATATATACAGTTCCTTTGCCTGGCTCCACTACCTTGTCATTGTACAAAGGATGTGAACTCATGTAAATATGGTTGTTGCCTGAAAGGGCAAGGGTAATGCCCAACTCATCAAACAGCTTGTTCCATCGGGAATACTGTGATGATTTGCCGTTGGCTCCAAAAAACCACTGATAGTGCTCACAAACCACCTTGTAACGTGCAGGGTTCTCCCTTACCACTTTCCTTACCCAATTCTGGGCTGCCTGCAATCCCTCATCGGTGCGCATGTTCTCATTGTTGAGCATGATAAATAGCACGTCTCCGTACTTGAAGAAATAGCACACGCCCAACTCACCGGCATAGCCGTTGAGCGGATATGCAGCTGCATCCCTGAAAAACTTGTTGGTATTCCCTTTATTGGTACGGGTCATGTTGTCATGGTTTCCGTTCACACCAGCCCACATATATTTCTTGAACGACTCCTCCTTATAAAGATTCTGCCAGAACGAATAGCAGCCGCCCCATGCAGTAATGTCCCCGAGGTGCAACACCCAGTCAAACGGTTTATCATATTTCTCCACGGTAGAAATCATCTCCATGGCAGCCTTGGTCCTGCCATATAGCGGAGAATATGCATGGAAGTCTGAAATTATACAGGCCTCCCATTTTCTTCTTCCCGACGACTTGAAGTAATGCACATCACTTGTATCACCATCTGCTATGATCCTGTACTTATATTCTGTATTCTTTTTCAGCAGGTTCAAAGAGGCATTGAACTTGTTGATCTTTACATTTTCATAGAAGTTCTCCCCATTGGCCAATTTGGAATACTGGTTATGGTATGTTGTACAGTACTCACCATTGTACACCTCTTTTCTTGAGGCACTCCACTGGGAGTCCTGCACTTCTGTAAACTCTATTGTTGCACTTGTCACACAACTGTCCGTTGCCCAGCTTATATTCATTCCTCTTCTTGTATCCTCAGAAGGGGAAGCTGTTATGCTGAACACCTTGTCCTGTGCAAAAGTGGCGCCTGACAGCGCCACCATTATGCATATTATAAAAATACGTCTCATATTAGTTTATCATTCCAAATTTCTTTAGAAGAGCATCTGGCTCAGGGTCTCTTCCACGGAAGTTTCTGTAAATTACATCCGCATCCTCAATGCTTCCTTTTGAAAGAATCTCTTTGCGGAATTTCTCTGCAGTCTCCTTATTGAAGATTCCTGTCTCCTTAAATACCTGGAATGCGTCTGCCTCCAGAACTTCAGCCCACTTGTACGAGTAGTAACCTGCAGCGTATCCGCCACTGAATATATGGCCAAATGAAGGAGAGAATGCAGTCTCTGGGGCATCCGGCATAAGTGCACATGCTTTTATTGCCTCTTTCTCAAATGAAATTACATCTGCAGCAGGCACCTCTGAGACAATATGCCATGCCATATCGTTGATTCCAAACTGAAGCTGTCTTACACTTGAGTAACCGCTATTGTAGTTCTTTGACTCAATAATCTTGTCAATAAGCTCATCTGGAATAACCTCTCCTGTCTGATAATGTTTTGCAAATGATGCAAGATACTCTTTCTCAGTTGCCCAGTTCTCCATAATCTGCGAAGGAAGCTCCACAAAGTCCCTCGCAACACTGGTACCTGTAAGTGAAGCGAATTTACCCTCAGCAAGAATGCCGTGTAATGCATGTCCAAACTCATGAAGGAATGTGGTAACCTCATAGAAAGTAAGCAATGAAGGCTCTGTTTCTGTTGGTTTTGTAAAATTACATACTATTGAAACGTGAGGTCTCTTCTCCTCTTTACCATCTTTAGTAAAGCTCTGCTCACGGAACGAGGTCATCCATGCTCCGCCACCTTTGCTCTCCCTTGGGAAGAAATCTGCATAGAACAAAGCCATATGTCTGCCATTAGCATCTGTTACGTCGTAAACAGTAACATCGGGGTGGTAACCAGGAATATCTTTAGCCTCTGTAAAATTCAAGCCATAAAGTTTGTTTGCAAGATCAAATACTGCAGCTTTTACATTCTCCAGTTTGAAGTAAGGTTTAAGTATCTCATCATTCAATGAATATTTCTCCTTTTTAAGCTTCTCTGAATAGAATGAAAAATCCCATGGCATAAGCTCCCCTTTGAAACCCTCTGCCTTGGCATAATCAGCAACAGCTTTAACATCCTTCTTTGCAAAAGGCATTGATTTCTCAAGCAGATTCTCAAGGAATGAATTTACTGTAGAGGCATCCTTAGCCATTCTGTCCTTCAGGGCCATATCTGCATATGTGTTATAACCTAGAAGGTTTGCGGCTTGAATTCTCAAATCTACAATCTGTTTTACAATCTCAAGATTGCTGTTCTCCCCCTCAATACACTTTGAGTTATATGCTTTCCAAAGTTTCTCTCTAAGCTCCCTATTCTGGCTATACTGCATAAACGGGCTGTAACTTGGCTGCTGAAGAGTAATTACCCAACCCTCCAGATTCCTGTTTTTAGCCTCAAATGCTGCAGCATCCTTTACAAACTGAGGAAGACCTGCCAGATCATTTTCATCAGTTATATGCATAATGAATGCATTTGTAGCAGCTAGAGTATTCTTTCCAAATTTAAGTGTAGCTAGGGAAAGCTCTTCCTCAATTTTGCTGTATTTCTGCTTATCCTCTGCAGAAAGGTTGGCACCGTTATCAGCAAAGCTTTTGTATGTTTTCTCCAACAGTTTGGCCTCCTCCTTATCAAGTTTTAGGGAGTCTTTCTGGGCATACACAGCTTTAACTCTATTGAACAAAGCCTCATTAAGCATAATTGACAAAGAGTACTCTGTCATCATAGGGGAAATCTGCTCTGCTATCTCCTGCATACGAGTACTTGTATTGGCCTCATTAAGGTTGTAGAAAATACCTGCTACCCTATTGAGTGTAGAACCCGCATACTCAAGTTCAAGGATGGTATTCTCAAATGTAGGCTCAGCAGGATTATTAACAATTGCGGCAATCTCAGCCTTGCCCTCTGCAATGGCAGCCTCAAACGCCGGCAAATAATGGTCTTCAGTAATCTTGTCAAACACAGGGGCCTGATATCTGTAATTTGACTCTGTCAATAATGGATTATTCATCTCTTTTTTGCAAGAAGTTAAAGAAATGGCAGCCACTGCTGCCAAAAATATCATAAGTTTTTTCATTAGGTTATATATGTTTACATTACTTGAATTACAAGGTATTTTGTCTGTTCCCAGAACTTCTGAGGATCAGAAATATTAAGAACCTGCTCGCCGTCAGTCTCTACAAAAGCATATGTACCTTTAGGATGAATTGACATCACTTTAGCCTTTGATGCATTGGTATTAATCTCAGATATAGCCCTAAGGTCAATCCTTACAAATGCATCCTTCTCTGCCTGGTAAGAAACTTTAGAAGATTTGAACAGGCCACCTTTGGTCATTACACCTGCATCTATAAGTTCACGCTTTGTACCCACAATATAATAAACAGTATAAATTGCCTCCTCCTGATCTGCAACCTTAGCCTTAAGCTCCTGCCCCTCATTGCTCAAGCTTGTAACCTCATCCTTAAGATTTGAAACAATCTCATCCAAGGTAGCAATCTGCTTTGTCTGTCTGCTTATCTGGGCATCCTTCTCCTCAATTTGTTTTGAAAGTTCTGCAATCACTTGAGATTTCTCCTTAAGCTCTTTTTGCATTGCCGCAAGCCTCTTCTTGAATTGGGCAGACTGAAGCCTGTTGTCATTCTGCAGCTTCTTTATCTCACTCTGATAATTCTTAATTGCATTCTGTATAGCCTCCACATCTTGCTTAATCTGCTCCTTTGAGCCCTTAACCTCTACTCCATCCCTACTCTGAACCGCAAGAATGCTCTCACTCTCCCTAATTGAGCTCAAGCCACTCTCAATCTCATTAAGTGTACCAAAAATCTCATCAAGTTCCGCTCCCTGCACTTTATAATCAGACTGCAATGACTCAAGCTGCGCCTGCAGTGCCTTATATTTGCTTGAATTCTCAACACAGCCACTCAAGCCAACAAGTACAAACATTGTAACCGTTACAAATATTACCTTTCTCATATCAATAAAATTTATTGGCCAAATTTATACAATATTTTACAAAACTTTATTACACTATGTATGAATTTGAGATACCTGTCTCCACCTTTTCCCTTCAATTCCAACAAATCCCTGTGAATTGGCCCCAAAGAAACCATATAGCTCCTCACCCTCCTGTTGGCCGCCACAATCCGGCAGTCATCACTACAATAAACCTTATCACTGCGTCCAACAACCCTGGCCCCGCACTCCGGACACATCTTACTGACATTTTCCATCATATATTTCTTCCCGATAAATTATACCCTATACAATTACTCCCTTCCCAACCACCTCCTTTTCTCCTGCTTACTCCTCAACTTTGCGCAGAAAACACCCAAAACAACAGCAATCAGATTCACAGAGAGGCAATGTTTTGCGTAAAAATAACTATCTCCTTGCCAAATACATTTCTTAAAGAGCTAAAGCAAAAAAAGATTTCTCTTTTTAAAAACAGAAATTCCACAATTAGATAAATTAAACGTTTATATACACATAGAATATGGATATGCCCATTTTTTTGCTTTTGCTTTGCCAACACAAATTTTATTAAAAAGAGGAGGAGTTATGGAAAAATCTTTGAACAGAGTGGAACTCAAAGGTAGAATTGGGCAGGATGCCAAAATCTTAAAAACAGACAATGGCGGTATGGCTGCAAGATTTACTGTTGCAACAAATGAGCTTATTAAGAACAGGGATGAGTCGTATAGGGAGGAGACCACATGGCACAATATTGTAGCATGGTCCCGCAAGGGAATGCCGGATTTCCAACTTTTGAGAAAGGGTACATTCATTGAACTGGAAGGGAAATTGAAATATGTAAAATATACTGCAGCAACAGGTGAGGAGAAAAACATTACAGAGATTGTAGCACAGAAAATTATTATTCCGGCAATTGAGTGATATTGTTTATTTCTCACTATCTTTGTACGGATAAACAGTTAATGAAAATGGAAAACATCAGAGATATTCAGATTTACAATACGCTAAGCAGAAGAAAAGAGGTTTTCAAACCTGTGACCCCTGGGATGGTTGGCCTTTACGTTTGTGGCCCTACCGTTTACGGTGATGCCCATCTGGGTCACGCAAGACCGGGCATTACTTATGATGTGCTTGTGCGTTTGTTCAGACATCTTGGATATAAAGTAAGATATGTGAGAAACATTACAGATGTGGGACATCTGGAGAGCGATTCAGATGCAGGTGAGGACAAAATTGCAAAAAAGGCAAGACTTGAGCAGCTTGAGCCAATGGAAGTTGTACAGTACTATACATTAAGATTCCATGATGCAATGCGCAAGCTCAACAACTGCCCTCCAAGCATTGAGCCGCGTGCCTCAGGACACATTATTGAGCAGATAGCCATTGTACAGGAAATCCTTAAGAATGGATTTGCATACGAGAGCAACGGCTCTGTATATTTTGATGTACAGGAGTACAACAAGAGACATAACTACGGAGTACTCTCGGGTAGAAACCTTGATGAAATGATCTCCAACACCAGAGCACTTGACGGCCAGAGTGACAAACACTCTCCCGCAGATTTTGCCCTTTGGAAAAAGGCTTCTCCAGAGCATATCATGAGATGGCCTTCGCCTTGGAGCGACGGTTTTCCAGGATGGCATCTTGAGTGTTCTGCAATGAGTGCAAAATACCTTGGTGATGAGTTTGATATCCACGGCGGCGGTATGGACCTTATGTTCCCTCACCACGAGTGCGAGCTTGCACAGAATACAGCATCGAGAGGCAAAGGAGGCGTAAGATACTGGATGCACAACAACATGATTACCATTAAAGGTCAGAAGATGGGTAAATCATTGGGCAACTTCATTACATTGGATGAGCTGTTCTCTGGCAACAACGCAGTTCTTGAGCAGGCATACTCTCCAATGACTGTAAGATTCTTTATCCTTCAGGCCCATTACAGAAGCACTTTGGATTTCAGCAACGAGGCACTTCAGGCTGCAGAAAGAGGCCTTAAGAGAATGTTGCAGGGTGCAAAAGATGTAAAAGGACTAAAAGTTACATCTTCAACCCCAGAAACAGTGAAAGAGGTTGCTGCCATTAAGGAGAACGTTTACGAGTCTTTGTGCGATGACCTTAACACCCCAATTGCAATGTCACACCTGTTTGACGCCGTAAGGATTGTAAATATGGTAAAGGACGGCAAGCTGAACATTGGAGAGGCTGAGAAACAGACCTTGGAGTTCCTTCTTACCACCATTGCAACAGATGTTTTGGGTATTGCACCTGAGCAGGAGGCTGCAACAGCCGACAGCTCTACCAACAAAGTTATGGATGCACTTGTAAACATGGTACTTGAGGAGAGAAAAGCTGCAAAAGCTAACAAGGACTGGGCTAAATCAGATAAAATAAGGGATGACCTTAAAGCCATTGGTGTCCTTATCAAGGATACAAAGGATGGTGTGGAGTGGTCATTGGAGTAACATCCGTACTAACAATAAAAAACTGTCGGGAAGATAAAGATTTTTTCCCGACAGTTTATTTTTCACCCTAATGGGATTATTTTACTTTTACAAGCTCCACATCAAAGATTAGGGTAGCATAAGGAGGGATCTGTGCACCCGCACCTCTCTCTCCGTAAGCAAGGTTGTAAGGGATGAACAACTGCCATTTGTCTCCCTCTTTCATAAGCTGAAGAGCCTCAACCCAACCTGCAATTACCTGGGTAACACCAAAAGTTGCAGTCTCACCTCTCTGGTAAGAACTGTCAAATACAGAACCGTCAATCAGGCGACCTTCATAGTGGCACTCAACACTGTCTGATGCTTTAGGGGTAGCACCGTTACCTGCTACAAGCACTTTGTACTGCAAACCGCTTGGAAGGGTTACAACGCCCTCTTTCTTTGCATTCTCAGCCAAAAACTCCTCACCCTCTTTTCTAACCGCTGCTGTCTGCTCCTCCTGCAATTTTGTAAAGAAATCGTTAAGCACCTGCTGTGCCTCCATAACGCTCATTGCAAGCTCCTGACCTGCAAGAGATGCCTTTACTGCTTTTACAAACTCCTCAACGTTAATATTCTTAACGCCACTTGCCATTAGATTATTGGCAATGCTCATTCCTAGAGCATAACTTACTTTCTCCATAAAAATATTTTTTAGGCACAACTTGTGCTAATTTTATTAAAAATTAAAGCGCAAATATAGCCATTACGCCTTAATATTTATAATGTCCTTAATGTCTGTGGTGTAATTTCCACTAAGATACTCACGCTTCATTGCCCACTTCTCATTGTTGTTGCACTTGTCAAAGCTCCCCTGTACGGCAATCTTCAATACATCCCTGCCGTATTTGGCATTCACAGAATCCAGCACATTGTTAAGGCTCTTTATCTTCTCTATATCCTTCTCCTGAAAGAGGTTCTGCTGTACGCCGTCATTTGGAACAATATCACCCACAATCACCCCGGCTTTCTTGTAAAGATAGCCCTTGCGGTAAATCTGTTTGAGACCTTTTAAAGCCTCCCCAACAAGCTCCATTGTGCTGTCTGTAGCTTCAGGGAACTTAAGGGTTATACTATTGTAATATCTTGGAAGATCTTCCCTGTGAAAATTTGTAAGGATATAGACAGTCATAAGCCCTGCCGCAGAATGTTGCTGCCTTAATTTTCCGGCACATGAAGCAGCAAAGCTTGAAACTGCACTCTCCAGCTCCTCAATAGTTGAGACCATCTCACCAAAACTGCGGCTGGTAGTTATAGATTTTTTCTCCTCCCTTATATCCAAATTTGCTACAGGAGTTCCGCTCAGTTCCATCTGGGTTCTGAGGCCAACCACTCCCATGTTCTTCTTTACCCACCAGGCACTTTTTTTGGTAAAGGCCAATGCTGTATGAATCCCCTCACCTTTGAGGAACTTTGAATATCTGCGCCCTATGCCCCAAACTTCACCTATCTCCAGAAGCTCAAGAGCCTTCTCCCTCTTGTTGTCAGTATCTATTACACAGTAGCCATGGTATCCCTTGTATCTTTTTGCATACCAGTTTGCAACCTTGGCCAGTGTCTTGGTAGGTGCAACCCCCACACAAACAGGTATACCAGTGTATTTGCGCACCTTATAGACTATCTCCTCACACTTTTCCTTTATAAGCTCAACTGACATCCCAGCAAACGAGGCAAATGCTTCGTCTATAGAGTAAATTTCCATACTTGGAACAAGCTCCTGCAACACAGTCATTACCCTGCGGCTCATATCTCCATACAGTTTGTAATTGCTGGAAAAAGAGATTACATCCTTCCACTCATAACGCTCTTGCATCTGGAATGCAGGCATACCCATCTTAACTCCAAGATCCTTGGCCTGCTGGCTACGGGAGACCACACACCCGTCATTATTGGACAGGACAACAACAGGCTTCCCCTCCAATGCCGGATTGAACACCCTCTCACATGAAACAAAAAAATTATTACAATCTATTACAGCAAACATCAGAAACTCCTTACAGAATGGGTTACTATTCCCCATATTATGAATTGGTTCTCTTCTGTAACTTTTATTGGGGTGAACGAATCATTCTCCGGCAGCAGCCATACAGCCACAACCTGAATCCCCTCCCTCTCAAAATGTATTCTCTTGAGGGTAAACTCCCCGTCAATGAAACATACGGCCACAGCCCCCTCATACGGTTCAAGTGACTTGTCTATTATAAGCAGGTCTCCATCAAATATGCCTGCCCCCTCCATAGAGCTTCCCCTGGCCCTTCCAAAGAAGGTACTTGAGGGGTTCTTTACAAGCTCCCTGTTAAGGTCTATGCCATTCTCTACATAATCCTGGGCAGGAGAAGGGAAGCCTGCCTTTATCTCGGGAAGCTCTACACTTATACCTGGTTTACTGCTCATCTATAGCCTCCTTAAGCTGTTTCATAGCTTGCTGCAGCACCTCAATGCCACATCCTACATTAAGTCTCATATAGCCTTCGCCGCCCATACCAAAAGCTGCACCATCATTCAAAGCCAAACCGGCCTTATCAACAAAAAGCTCTACCAGACGCGGCTGGTCTATGCCTCCGTACAATTTTTTACACAATTTCCTGCAATCCAACCATACCAAGAAGGAACTGCATGGCCTGACAGGTACAATAAGGCCTTCCAGGTTCTCTTTACAGAACTTCTCTACAAACAGCACATTTTTTTCTATATAGTCCAACATCTCAATCCTCCAGTCATTTCCTTTTGAATATGCCGCAATTGCTCCAAGTGTGGCAAAAATTGTAGGGCTACTGAGCTCATTTACCTGCATCCATTTATAAAAAGGTCCCCTTATCTTCTCATTTGGAACAACTGCGAACGAACTTACTATACCAGCCATATTAAAGGTCTTGGAAGGGGCACCAAATGTAATGCTTATCTGAGCAGCCTCTTTACTAACAGTTGCAAAAGGGATATGTTCAGTTCCAAAAAGCGGCATATCCGCATGAATCTCGTCAGAAACAACCAGAATATTGTGTTTATAACAAATTTCCGCCAATCTGATAAGAGTTTCCCTATCCCAGGCAATTCCCGCAGGGTTATGGGGATTGCTTAAGATAAGCATCCTGCACTCCTCTGTTGATGCAATCTGCTCAAGGTTCTCAAAATCCATCCTGTACTGATACTTTGCACCCGGCTCTTCTACTCTAATCAGGGGATTGAAAAGCAGTTTCCTGTTATTCCCTTTAGGCAAATTCAAAAATGGAGGATATACCGGAGGTTGTACAATAATTCCATCCCCCTCCTGTGTAAAGAAATTTATGGCATAACCTATCCCCTTTACAATTCCTGGGATAAAGGCAAGCCAGTTCTGCTCCACTTCCCAGTTCTGTTTCTGTTTAAGCCACAAGGCAATTGTAGGGAAATAGTTGTCGGGAATAAAATTATAACCAAATACCCCACCATCAAGAACTCCCTCAATAGCTTTCTTTACGCACTCAGGGGTCTTAAAGTCCATATCCGCTACCCAAAGTGAAAGAAGGTCATCCTTCCCGTAATATTTTTTTAGGGCATCTACCTTTACTGAGTATGTTCCCTTTCTGTCTATATGTTGCATATTCTACCAAATGTTTTTGTATATTTGTAGCAATACAAATTTAATCAATCTTAAAAAAATACAATTATGATCAGTTTTATTCTTTGGTTGGTTGGCACTATTTTGGGTATCAAGGCCATTTTGGAGATTTTCAAGAAAAACATTGGCACCGGATGGAAAATTATTTGGTCTGCACTTATCGTTGTTACAAGCTGGCTAGGATTGGCTGTATACTATTTCTACGCTAAAGACAAGCTGGAGGAGTGGTGCAAATAAGAAAAAATACTAAAATTTTAACCTTTTTAATTTTTTGGCACGGGCTTTGCAAAAGAATTAATCAGAATAGTTTTTCATAGGTTAAATTTTAGGTTAAGTAATACGGCCGGCGCAAAATGTAGGATTTGCCCGGCCGTATTGCTTTATATAAGCTATATTTATTGTTATCCAAAATATTCAAGTGCCTCAGCCACTACAAAAGTACTTCCTCCAATAAACACAAAGTCTTCCTTTTCCACTTTCAAAGATTTAAGGAACTCCACAATTGCAATCTCAACAGCCTCTCCCTCAAAACCATAGTTTTTCATCTTTGCCTCAAGTTCCTTTGCCGGCAGCGCCCTGCTCCCACGGGCTTTTACAAAATGATAGTATGCCTGGCGTGGCAAATACTCCACTATTGAATCAATATCTTTATCAGCAACCACACCAAATACCATATGCAGTTTGCCCGCGCACTGCTGTGCCGTTGCACTAATCTGAGGCCCCAGCACCCTAAAGCCATGAGAGTTATGCCCTGTATCACATATTATCAGGGGCTCTTTACACAATATCTCCCATCTTCCCCTCAGGCCGGTAACCTTTGCAGTATTAAAAATATTGTCTTCTATTCCCGACAAATCCACTTTCTCCTCAAGTATCCCCAATGCAGTTGCAACAGTCTTTATATTTTTCTCCTGACAGGCCCCTTTAAGATCCATTTTATCAAAATCTACCATCTTGTAGATTCTCCCCTGAGGAGTATCATCCCCAGCTGAAACCACATCCTCTGCAAATACAATTGGAGCTCCAACCTCATGCGCCTTACTCTTGAATACCCCCTCAACCTCAGCACATCCCCTCTCTCCTATTACTACAGGGATACCAGGCTTGATGATTCCCGCCTTCTCCATGGCTACCTCAGGTAATGAGAACCCCAGATGCTCACAATGGTCAAGCCCAATATTTGTAATTACAGAGAGCATAGGTGTAATGATGTTTGTAGAATCAAGCCTCCCGCCAAGTCCACACTCAATCACAGCCACATCAACCTTCTGCCATGCAAAATAGGCAAATGCAAGGGCAGTAGTAATCTCAAAAAAACTTGCCCCAAGCTCCAGAAATTTTTCCTTGTTGTTTTGCAGAAATTCATACACAAACTCACGGGAAACCATCTGACCATTAACCTTTACCCTCTCCCTAAAATCAACCAGATGAGGTGATGTATATAACCCAACTTTGTATCTCTTCTGCAGAGCAGCTGCCAGCATATGACTGGTAGAACCCTTTCCATTGGTACCAGCTACATGAATGGTCATATAGTTGCGATGTGGTGCTCCCAAAAACTCATCCAACGCCTGCATTGTCTCAATGCCAGGCTTATAGGCAACTTTTCCCACCTTCTGATAAGAAGGGAACCGGTTAAAAATAAATTCTATCTCCTGTTGATACTCCTGCTGTGTCATTTCAATACCTTTTACACCCCAAAGGTACTTCTAATTTTAGAAAAAAACTCTTTGGTCCCCAAAATAGCATTTTTTGACACCCAAACAGTAGCAAGAACATGCACTTAACTCATTTGTATTTTTACTTTAGGAGTACTATATTTGATACATATAAACACTGACTGTGCTATGAAAAAACTTTTGTTTGCAATTGTTGCCTTGTTGTTGACAACTGGAGCGTATGCTCAGGACATTAAACCGCTTTTTGGCAAATGCAAGACTTTTAGGGAGTCTTCTGAAATGTTTACAACAGCATTTGGCAAAACATATGACTCACAACTGAAGAACTTTAAGAAATTCCACAAAGAGGACTTTAAGGATGTAATGAGATTTTTTAAGGATGAACGCCTTTTTATGGAAATAAATATAGACGGAACTGTAACAATGAAAGAAATAATGAAAGATAAACTTCATCCCTACCAGTATGAAGTAATAGAGACAACCCTCAGGAGCATGCCCAAGTGGACTCCAGGATCCCAAAATGGAGTTCTTAAACGTTTGGGAATAGCCACAACACTGTCTCATGGCTGGCACAAAGGGAATTAACGGAAAGCTATGGAAAAGTACAATGTAAATGAATGGTTAAGGGAACTTACCCTGCAGGTAGAGACAGTATGTAAAGATGTGGAGGAGATGGCCGCTAGTGGGCAATATCCTGTAGTTACGCTTCTTAGAGGCTATCACCTGCTGGAACTCCTAGGAGATTGGGAAAATGTATCCTTTAATTTGGAGCAGGCCCAAAAGGGCAACCCTGAATATGCAGAAGACTTTCAGAAAGCACTCAAGCAATATGTGCAAAGCTACCTTGTAAATGGAGAGAGGCTTTATGCCCTTATGGATATAGACCAAATAAAAATGAAAGCCGCCGCATTTATGGGGCCCTGGAAAAGGAGGCATAATGAGGCACTAGAGGAGCTGGAAAAGGCAACAGCTCTGTGGGAAATGGCAAAAATAGCCCATCAGGCACAACAGGATGGGAACTTCTGGGAAAAATGGAAAACCCTTAGACAGGTGAGAAAAATGGCAGGGTTCCGCCTTGAGAGAAAAAGGACAGGCAATTTTGTTGTAAGAACCTTTGACCTTATGCAACAGGCCCAGACCAAGGCAAGGGAAGCTGAGCTCAAGGTTTATGAGCATAATGTGGAGTACAAATGTACTCCCGACATATATATGAAACTTTGTGAAATCATACAAAACAAATACATAGGAGGATAACAAATGAGAATACTCAGATTTTTTGCAATGGCAATAATTGCCACAATATTGGCATCCTGTACCAAACCGGGTTATAAAAATGTAGAAGTTGCCCAATTCAAGGAGCTCATAAAAGACACATCCTATGTCCTTATAGATGTGAGGACTCCCGGCGAGTTTGCCCAAGGGCATATAGAGGGAGCCTTGAACATAGATGTGAAGGCATCTGAATTTATGGATAATATAAAGAATGCCATTGCTCCGCAGAGCAAGGTTGCCGTATACTGCAGAAGCGGCAGACGAAGCGCTGATGCTGCAGAGAAACTTCAGGAGCAGGGCTACAATGTTGTAAACCTTGAGGGGGGATTCATTGCATGGGAGGATTACAGACATGACAGGGAGTATGTCATTGTAATTCACGGTGGAGCAGGGGATGTTGCTTCAGTAGAAAAAGATTCCCTTAGGGCAGCGCAATACTATGCGGCATTGGATTCTGCCCTTATAATAGGCAGCAAGGCCATTGAGGCTGGAGCAAAAGGGCCGCAGGCAGTAATGGCCGTAATTAACTACCTGGAAAACAACCCTTTGTTCAACGCCGGAAAGGGTGCAACCTGTACAGATGAGGGGACATTTGAACTTGATGCCTGCATTATGGAAGGCAAGGATCTGACTGCAGGAGCAGTTGCCGGAGTAAAGACAATTAAGAATCCTATCAATGCAGCATACGCAGTAAAAACAAACTCTCCTCATGTAATGCTTGCTGGCAATGGAGCTGATGAATTTGCGGCGGAACAGGGGCTGGAGCTTGTAGACAACAGCTATTTTGCAACTCCAAAAACCATGAAATGGATTGATCAACTTAAGCAGAAAAGCAAAAAAAACGGAACTGTAGGGTGTGTAATACTGGATAAAGATGGCAATATTACTGCAGGAACCTCAACGGGAGGAATGTTCCGCAAAAAATGGGGCAGAATTGGAGATGCTCCAATTGTAGGTGCCGGAACGTATGCAGACAACAACAGCTGTGGCGTTTCATGTACAGGACACGGAGAATATTACATCCGCCACGCAGTTGCTTTCAACTTATGCGCAAGATACAAATATTTGAGTGAGCCTATTGAGCAGGCTGCAGACTACATCATCAACACAGAGCTTAACTCAGAGGAAGGTAACGGAGGACTTGTTGCAATAGACAAGGACGGCAACATAGCCATGCCATTCAACAGTACTGGCATGTACAGAGGATACCTTTACAAAAACAAAGGGACCAACAGCATAGTACGCAAAGTTGGAATTGGAGCAAATATGAAATAAAAAAATGCACAAATCCTAAAAAAATATCCAATAAAATTTGCACATTAAAAAAAAATACATACCTTTGCATCCCGTTCACGATAGAACGGATGCTCATTGAGATATGGTGTAATGGTAGCACAAGAGATTCTGGCTCTCTTGGTTTGGGTTCGAGTCCTAATATCTCAACTACATGTTGGCGCGATAGCTCAGCTGGTTAGAGCGCATGATTCATAATCATGAGGTCCCCAG
>JAZTYE010000068.1:0-4537 GCA_045636765.1 Candidatus Egerieisoma sp. | reverse complement strand
TATTTTGCGCAATTACACATGATTCACATGGTTCATTGCTAAATACAAATGCAGACACTATGGCTTCGAGCCTTGCCAGAGCTTTGTCGGGAAGATTCAATACATCTTTGGTGTACTGTTTTGAGAAAGACGGTGTACTTGCAGACCCTGACGATGATACATCTGTCATTCCTCTCATTACTAGAGAGAGTTATAAGGAGCTTCTTGAGAAAGGAATGATTGTTGGGGGTATGATCCCTAAGCTTGACAACGCATTTGCGGCACTTGAGAACGGGGTGTCTAAGGTATTTATCAAACACGCAGATAATGTTCTCAACAATAAGGAAACCTTGTTGAAACTATAACAAGATGTTAAGTCAGATGACACACAATGCAGTAGAACTGCTCAAGAAGATGCTTGCCATTCCTTCCCTGTCTTTTGAGGAGGATAAAAGGAGTGAGTTTCTTTTTGCGTACCTGCAACAAAGAGCACAGGAGGCTGATGACGCTTCTGCCTGTGGTAACTGTGGTAAGATTATAGTAGAGAGACTATGCAATAATATAATATTGTATAAGGACAATTTCACCGCCGGCAAACCTGTGCTTATGCTCAATTCGCATATTGACACTGTTGCCGCGGCTCCTGCATATTCATTTGACCCATTTGCTCCGTTTGAGAAGGATGGCGCAGTTTACGGATTGGGTAGCAATGATGACGGCGCCAGTGTGGTGAGCCAGATTGAGACATTTTTTCATCTTACTGGAGCTGAAGATCTTGCGGTGAACCTTATGCTGGTTTTGACCGCTGAGGAGGAAAGGAGCGGCAGCAACGGCATGGCCAGATTTGTGGAGGAGTTTCACCTGCAGCCAGATTTTGCAATCATTGGCGAGCCAACCGGAATGCAGGCTGCAATTGCAGAGAGAGGATTGCTTGTATTGGATGGTACCGCAACTGGTGTAAGTGGACATGCGGCACGCAATGAGGGGGTAAACGCCCTTTATATTGCACTGGATGATATAAACACTCTGCGCAACTATAAGTTTGAGAAGAAATCACCTCTTATGGGGAATGTAAAGCTTACAGTTACACAAATTAACTGTGGCTCTGCACATAATGTGGTACCGGGTGAGGCTACATTTGTGGTGGATATCCGTCCTACAGAGCAATACACCAACCCTGAGATACTTGAACTTTTGCAGAAAGAGGTAAAAAGTGTACTTAAAGCAAGAAATCTTAAAAACTGCTCATCTGCTACACCTGAGGGCCATGTGCTAATGCAGACTATAAAGGAACTTGAAATACCGGTGCAGATTTCTGCCACAACTTCAGACTGGATGAAGATACCTTATCCTGCAATTAAAATGGGCCCGGGAGAATCTGCCCGCAGCCATAAGGCCGACGAATTCATTAAAATTGCGGAGATACAGGGCGCAATAGAAGGATATATTAATTTTATTAAGAATATAAAGTAAGTTTATGGGAACTTTATGGAGTAAAGGTACAAGTGCAACCCAGATTGTAGAGGACTTTACAGTAGGAAATGATAGGGTACTTGACCTTAGACTTGCAAAACATGACGTTATGGGTTCTAAAGCCCATATTAAAATGCTGGAATCAATTGGATTACTTGAGAAAGATGAACTTGAGACCCTTACAGACGGCCTTGATGCCATCCTTAAAGAGATAGACAACGGAGAGTTCAAGCTTGGTGATGATGTAGAGGATATCCACTCGCAGGTAGAATTTCTCCTTACACAGAGATATGGGGAGATTGGAAAGAAAATACACTCTGGAAGATCCAGAAATGACCAGGTACTTGTAGACCTTAAACTTTTCCTTAAGGAGGAGCTTGAGAATGTAAGGGATGAAGTTATGGCGCTATTCAACACACTGCAGCAGCTTAGCGAGCAGTATAAGAGTGTACTTTTGCCAGGATATACCCATGCCCAGATTGCAATGCCATCTTCATTTGGACTGTGGTTTGGCGCATATGCCGAGGCCTTGATTGATGATATGTACATGTTGCATGGAGCATATAATGTAGTGAACCAGAACCCTCTTGGCTCTGCAGCAGGATACGGCAGTTCTTTCCCGCTTGACAGGGAGATGACAACCAGGCTGCTTGGTTTTGCAACACTTAATTACAACTCTGTTGCAGCACAATTGAGCCGAGGCAAAAGCGAGAAGGCAGTAGCATCTGCCCTATCTCAAATTGCCCTTACCCTTAACAAGTTTGCTGCAGACTGCTGCATGTACATGTGTCCTAACTTTGGATTTATTAAGTTTCCCGACGAACTTACCACAGGTTCAAGCATAATGCCACATAAGAAAAACCCGGATGTATGGGAGATTCTAAGAGGTATCTGCAACAGAATACAGAGCCTTCCAAATGAGATAAGCCTAATGACCACCAATATGGCACATGGATACCACAGAGACTACCAGCTGCTAAAAGATGTTCTTTTCCCTGGACTTGAGCATATGCACAAATGTCTTTTCATGGCAAAATATATGCTGGAGAACATCTCCGTAAATGATGATATAGTATCTGATCCTAAATACAAATACATGTTTACAGTAGAAGAGGTAAACAGGAGGGTACTTGAGGGAATGCCTTTCAGAGATGCCTACAAAACAGTTGGAATTGAAGTAAATGAAGGCAAATTTGAGTGGAACGGAGAGATTAGCCACACCCATAAGGGAAGCATTGGAAATCTTTGTACAGAAGAAATTGGGGATAAAATGAAAAAAGCAGCTTTTTAAGCTGCTTTTTTCATTAATCATCTATTCTTGCTCCTTTATTGTCGGACCACTCAGCCTGTAAAAGGGTATACTCAGAATTTGTCTTAACTTTAATGCTGCAGCCATATTTCCTGCACCATTTCCTTCTGATACTTGTAAACAACCCTTTTGTAAGGTATGCTCCCAAAATTGGATTTACTTGTAAGATAAAGGACTTGATATTTCTCTCTTTAACATAATAAGCCAATTGTCTTTCAAGTGTCTCGTCTATTAGAATTGATGACGAGATTTCACCTGTACCATTACACATTGGACATTTTTCGTTAACCTTTATTTCTGTAGCGGGCCTTACTCTTTGCCTTGTTATCTGCATAAGGCCAAATTTGGTCAATGGAAGGACATTATGTTTTGCTCTGTCAGAAGAGAGCAACTCCTGCATGTGCTTGTGGAGTTTGTTTCTGTTTTCATTGCTCTCCATATCTATGAAGTCAACAATGATTATTCCTCCCATATCCCTCAAACGTAACTGCCTTGCTATCTCATCTGCAGCATGGAGGTTCACCTCAAATGTATTCTGTTCCTGGTCAACTCCCTGTTTTGCCCTTATTCCACTGTTTACATCTACAACATGAAGAGCTTCTGTATGCTCTATTACAATGTATGCCCCTTGTTTAAGTGGAACAACTCTGCCAAAAGCACCTTTAATCTGTTTTGTTACTTCAAAGTGATCAAAAATAGGGAGATCACCTCTGTAAAGCTTTACAATTTTCTCTTGCTCTGGTGCAATTGTTGAGATATAGTCCTTAACCTCTTCATATACCCCCTCATCGTTTACATAGATATTTGAAAAAGAATCATTGAGCAGATCCCTTAGAATAGTGGTTGTTCTGCTATTCTCTGTAAACAACAATTGGGGAGGTTTCTGTGTTATCAGTTTTGTCCAGCAGTCTTCCCATTTCTTAATGAGCATCTTAATCTCTGCATCCAAAACTGCTGCTTTCTTTCCCTCTGCGGCTGTCCTTATAATGACACCATAATTGCGTGGCAAAATACTGTAAACCAGTCTTTCCAGTCTTCTTTTTTCCTCTTTTGAAGAAATTTTTTGAGATACGCTTACTTTATCTGCAAAAGGCAAAAGCACTACGTTTCTTCCCGCTATGGATATTTCTGCCGTAAGCCTCGATCCTTTAGTTGAGATTGGTTCTTTTACAATCTGCACTATAATAGGTTGTCCCGGCTGTAAAACATCCCCTATCTTACCCTCTTTTTCAAGGATACTTCCAATTTTAATATTGGAGTAGAAGGTTTTCAAATCCCTGTTGGGATTCAACTGTTTTGTAAAGTAATCAAAAGCCCTGAAGTTGAAACCAAGATCCAGATAATGGATAAATGCATCCTTATCATCACCTATATCTACAAACGCTGCATTTAGAGCGGGCATAATCTTCTTTACCTTGCCCAAATATACATCGCCTACAGAATAGGATCCGTTGTTCTGTTCCTTGTTCAGCTCAACAAGCTTATGATCATCCAACAGAGCTATTGAAATCTCTGTTGAATTGACATCAATAATCAGATCCTTCTCCATCCCTTTATTAAAAAAGATAAGAGAGTGACTTATGGGTCACCCCCTTAAAAATCTCAGACAAAATGCCTACAGACTACTTACGTTTTTTATGTCTGTTCTTACGAAGACGTTTTTTACGTTTGTGAGTAGCCATCTTATGTCTCTTTCTTTTCTTTCCGCTTGGCATAATAGTTAGTATTTATATTGTTAAAACTTAGTTTTCAATTATTTTACGTTGCCCTTTACTT
>JAZTYE010000067.1:0-11167 GCA_045636765.1 Candidatus Egerieisoma sp. | reverse complement strand
CCAGGGTGTAACTACAGATATTGGAGGCAACTGCGGTGATTCACCATTCCCTTACTCAGATGAGTATTTTGCTTCAAAGAAAGATACTTTAAGATACGGATTCCCTTTCTGGCAGGATCTTGATGGTTTCTATAATGCCCTCAGAGCAAAGAAAATAGGTATCAACTACAAATCATACACAGGTCAGGGTCAGCTAAGATCTGCAGTAGTTGGTGACAACGCTGTAAAGGCTACCCCTGAGCAGATGAAGAAGATGATTGAGATTCTTGATGCAGAGATGGCAATGGGAAGCCTTGGTTTGTCTTGCGGTCTGGAGTATGCTCCAGGTTCATATGCAAGCAACGAGGAGATTGTAGAGCTTCTTAAAGTTGTAGCAAAACATGACGGTCTGTTTGCAATCCATATGAGAAATGAGGATGACCGTGTTGAAGAAGCTATTGCAGAAGCAATTGACATGGCACGCAAATCTGGCGTAAGATTGCAGATTTCACACCTTAAGGCACAGAATGCCGCAAACTGGCACAAAGGTCCAAACATGCTCAAACTTATTGAGGATGCAAAAGCAGAGGGTATTGACATTGCATTTGACCGCTACCCGTACATTGCTTTCTCAACAGGAATGAACTGCTTTGTTCCGCTTGACATGAGACAGGGTTCAACAGAAGAAGTTCAGGCAAGAATCCGCAACCCAAGAACAGAGAAAATTATTGCAGCATACGCAAACAGCCGTCTTGAGAGACTTGGAGGTCCTCAGAACGTACTTATTGCAGCATGTGACAAACCTGAGAATGCAATGTTCTCCGGCAAGAATGTAGCTGAGTGTTGTGAACTTACAGGTTTGGATCCTTGGCCAATGATTAAGAAGATTCTCCTTTCTGAGTACCACTTGCAGATGGTGGGATTTGCAATGAAAGACGAGAACGTACAGATGTTCCTTGCACACGAGCTTGGCATGCCTGCATCTGACGGCAGTGTATATTCACCTCAGGGCCCATTGAGCACAGAGATCCCTCACCCAAGATCATACGGAACATTCCCAAGATTCTTTGGCAAATACATTAGGGAAGACAAGATCTGCGACCTTCAGACAGCAATCTACAAATGTACCGCACTTCCGGCATCGAGAATTGGCTTGAAAGACAGAGGTCTTCTTCTACCTGGTTATGCAGCGGACATTACCATCTTCAATCCAAATACAATTGCAGAGGCTTGTACATACCAGCAGCCTCACCAGTTCTCTCCAGGAATTGAGCATGTAATTGTAAACGGCGTACACACTTTGGAGAAAGGCAACTTCCTTGGCCAATTTGCAGGTCAGGTTGTTTAGTAGCCTACCCTGCTACTTAAGGAGTAAACAAAAAAACCGTCGGGAAGAAAATCATTTTCCCGACGGTTTATTTTTTGGGTATGCAAAGAATTACTCTGCAGGATTCATTACAAGTTCAAACTCATTACCCTGTGCAAGGATATCCTGTACAAGTTTCTGGATTGACTCAGGTGTAGCCACTTTCTCAACTGTCTCTACATAACCCTTCCAGTTGTTTCTGCCGTGCGAGTAATACTGGTATGCAAGGTTATGCCAGTAGCTGTTGTGGATCTGTTTCTCCGGGAACGCCTTTATCATGTTCTCCTTTGCCTTGGTAACATACTCAGCATTAGGGCCGTTCTCTGCTATCTCCTTCAAACCTTGTTTTGCAAGTTCAATTAGCTTAGGAGCTTTAGCCTTATCTGTATCAAAAATTATAAGAATCGAGAACTCAGGTTTTGGTTCACCCTCTACCTGTGCCATAGTGCTTACACCGTATGTGCCTCCCTCATCTTCACGGATGGTCTTTGTATAAAGCTGGTCAAGCACACTGCCCAATACAGACATTTTTATATCATTCTCCAGATTTTTCTTCATTTCACCGTTATAAATTATGGCTACGGAAGTCTTAGGGCTCTCCATAGGGGTAGTGAAATGGTTCTTTTGAATACCTTTTGGAGCCACAATTCCCTCATCTACCCAAGAGGTACCTTTTGCAGACAATACAGGAAGTGATCCTACATATTTCTCAACTAAAGGCTTAAGTTCATCCATATTTACATTACCGGTAATGTATACTTTAAGACCAGCCTGGTCTGCCATCAATTGGGTATAACCCTTCTTAATGTTCTCAATACTAACCTTCTCAAGCATCTGCTCAGAAATGAATGGCATTCTTGCAGAATTGCTTGTTATTGTTTCCTGCAAAACTTTTGAGAAGACCATATCCGGTTGCTTCATTATATTAGGGATAATTGCTTTAAGCTGATTGAAACCTGCCTCAAATTCAGATGCCTCAAAACGTGGAGCTGTATAGAAAAGATACATAAGCTGCATCATTGTCTCCAAATCCTTAGGTGAACCGGCTGCAGTCACACCATGCTCAAGGCTTCCAATATAAGGAGAAACAGCTACAACCTTTCCGGTAAGCATCTTGTTCAACTGGCTCTTAGGGAATTTGCTTACACCACTTCCGTTAAGGTATGTAGCAAAAATATTGCTCTCAAATGACGGAATAAGTTCATCTGCAAGTATAGAACGGCCACCGTTTGCAACGGCCTTTATCATTACCTCATCCTTTTTATACTCGGTAGGTTTTACAATAATCTGCATACCGTTTTCCAATGTCCATACAGTTGTGCCAAACTCTCCTGCTTCCTCTTTCTTAACCTTTGAACCTGAAAGAGCAGATGCATCCATCAATGGTTCATTTGTTACTGTTACTTTTGGAGCCTCAATCTCTGCTGTTTTCACAGCAGAAAGAACTGCTGTAAGGTCTGCCTCTGTAGGAACTGCCAACCCCTCTTTCTGTGGAGCAGTATAGAATATAACTAAATTCTCATCACCATAAAGCTGTTTTGCTGCCATATTCACCATATCTACAGAAAGCATTGCAAGATACTGTTGTACGGTATTGTATGCATACTCAGGATCCATATATGGCTCCCCCTGTGTAAAATGGCTGATGAAAGCATTTACAAACTGAGGGTTCTGACGGCTGTCGGCATTGTTCTTTTCTGTTTCATATCTCTTTAGGATATTGATTTTTGCACGGTCAAACTCGTCGGGAGTAAAGCCGTATCTCTTAATCCTCTCCAACTCTGTAACAAGGGCAGTAAATGCAGGGATAGCCTCGCCGTCCTTAGATGAAACCTCTGTTATAAGTGCATGAAGGTCATTGCTCATATTGCCAAAGCCAAAACTTGCATGATGGAATGGGGCATCTGCTTTTCTGGCAATATCGCTTAATCTCTCATTTGCCATATTGCCTATAAGACTCTCCAAAAGATTGTTCAACATCACCATTCCCAAACCTCTGTACTGCATAGGGACAGCAGGACTCTTTGCTGCAAGCATTACACCTGTAGTGTTGTTCTCTTTATCTGTGAAAATAGTTACAATAGGAGTTGTATTGGTTGGAACCACAACAGGCTCTTTGGCTTTTGGATTCTCTGCTTTAGGCAACTGCCCAAACAAGTCCTTGATCTTGCCAACAACTGCCTCTGCGTCTACATCTCCAACAACAATGATAGATTGCATATCAGGCCTGTACCATGTCTTATAGAAATTTACAAGAGACTCAGGCTTAAAGTTCTTCAAATTCTCCTCTGAACCAATTAGTGACACATTTTCCAATGCAGAACCTTTGAACAGGGTCTTCATCAAAGCCACCTGCTGTCTCCACTGGTAACCGTCACGGGTACGTTTCTCCTCCAGGATTACACCACGCTCTGCATCAATCTCTGCAGGATCATTGGTTACAAATGCAGACCAGTCAAATAGGATAAGCAATGAGCTGTCAATGATTCCCTCTCTGGTAACAGGAACATTATTGAGCATATATGAAGTCATCTCGTAACCTGTACCGGCATTGATGTTTGCACCAAATGCACAGCCAATGCTCTCCATATAAGAGATAATTCCCTTTCCAGGAAAATGTTTTGTACCGTTAAAGCACATATGCTCAAGGAAGTGGGCCAATCCATCCTGGTCCGGTGTCTCCTGCACTGCACCAACATTTGTTACAATATAAAAATCTGCCCTTTGTGCAGGCTTCTGGTTATGCATTACATAATAAGTAAGACCGTTTTCCAGCTTACCTGTAAGCACTTTTTTATCTAACTCAAGCGGGGCCTGAGGGTTAATCTGCGCAAATCCCAACACTGCGGCCAGAACAAGCACTACAGACAAAAACAATTTCTTCATCTTCAAGTTCTTTAATTAAATCATTCAAAAATAACCAATATTGTGTTTCATTGTTTATAAATTCAAGATTTTTATGGCATATTATTTGATTTATTTAGACTACAAACAACCAAAATCACTACAACATGAAGAGGATTTTATTTATAATAATTGCCCTATATTGCGCAACAACCATTAACGCTCAGGAAGTTACCTTGCAGAATGCACAAGAATATGTAGAAGTTTCCGTTAGAGTAAATAAAGATGTTGTTCCCGACGAAATTTTCCTTAATATCACAATATCAGAGAAGGACAATAAAGGGAAGATATCTGTCCAACAGCAGGAAACTCAAATGATAAAAGCCCTTGATGCAGCAGGAATTGATGTTAAGGAGAACCTTACAGTTAATGATATGACCAGCTCATTGAACAACAGGATTCTCAAAAAGGACAATGCACTGGTAACCAAAGATTACACCCTTAAGGTTACAACTGCAGCAATTGCCGCAAAAGTGATTGAGGCCCTAAATGCCATTGATATAACCAGAGTTGGCATTAACAAAGTTTCTATATCTGACTCTCTTGAGAGGGATACAAAGAATACCCTCCTTACAGAGGCTGCCAAAAAAGCCAAAGAGAATGCAGAAATCCTTGCAAAAGCAGTTGGAAGCACAATAGGGAAAGCCATTTATATACAGAACTACTACAGTTTTGACTCTGCTGCCAACGGGCGCATTATGATGAAATCATTCTCTGCAGCAGGCGCCTCAGCCCCAACGGTACAAGAGGAATCTGTAGAGCTCCAGGTAAGCAAACAGAGCCTCTCAATAAATGTTACATGCAAGTTCCGGTTGTTTTAACCGGAACTTTCAGTTTTGAACCCTTGTAAAAATCTCATCCTTTGTAAGGATACCTTTAGAGGCCTTAACGTTCAAAGTATCTCCGCTTATGGTCATATGGCCATGAGCTGTAACCCCAAGCCGCGGGTCATAAATCCACGGACATGTATAAACATTATTCTGTGGGTCATACTTTACATCTTTCATAACTAGGGTGCCCACATAGTTCTGATGAGGGGCCTGGGCCCAAATGATTTTTCCGGTGTATGATCCGTCGGGATTACGTGAGATTTCTATTCTGGAATCCTGCTTTTGTGTAAGCCAGATTCCGGAAATATTATCTGTTGCAGATGCAACTGATGGCGCCATTAGGAAAGAAGTTAGAATTGTTATGACCATTTGTTTCATAGAGTAATATTTTTTAACAAAAAAAAGCTGCTTCCTAATGGAAACAGCTTTTCTAGTATTTTGTTCAAAAGAAATTACTCAGCAACAACCTCTACTTTGATAGTAGCTTTAATGTCTTTGTAACATTTTACAGTTGCATCGTAAACGCCAACCTCCTGAAGTTTAGCAGCGTCAACAATAGTAATGTTTCTTCTGTCAATCTCAAAACCTTTCTCAACAAGAGCCTCAGCAACCTGAATGTTGTTAACTGAACCAAAGATTTTGCCAGAAGCGCTAACTTTAGTAGCAACTGTTACCTGTACACCCTCAAGTTTAGCAGCTAGAGCCTGTGCATCCTCTCTTAGTTTAGCCTCTTTGTGAGCTCTCTGTTTCATGTTCTCTGCGTGAACTTTCTTAGCAGAAGGAGTAGCCATAATAGCCATTCCCTGAGGAATAAGATAGTTTACAGCGTAGCCGTTTTTAACTACTACGATATCGTCTTTGTGACCCAAGTTAGCCACATCCTGTTTTAGTATAATTTCCATCTTATAGTCCTCCTTATTTCAATAAATCTGTTACGTATGGTAGCAAAGCAAGGTGTCTTGCACGTTTAACTGCCTGAGCAACCTTTTTCTGGAATTTAAGAGAAGTACCGGTAAGTCTTCTAGGAAGAATTTTACCCTGCTCGTTAAGGAATCTCTTAAGGAACTCAGCGTCCTTGTAATCTACATATTTAATACCTGCTTTTTTGAAACGGCAGTATTTTTTCTTCTTAACCTCTACTGTAGGAGGGTTAAGGTAACGAATTTCGTTGTTAACTGGATTTGCCATGATTAATACCTCCTAATTATTTAGACTCAGTCTGGTTAGCTCTTCTTTTCTCTGCGTATGCAACTGCGTGTTTGTCCATTGCAAAAGTAAGGAAACGGATAATTCTCTCATCACGTCTGTACTGTGTCTCAAGTTTTGCAATGAAAGCAGGCTCTGCTTTGAACTCAATAAGGTGATAAAAACCAGTGGTTTTTTTCTGGATTGGATAAGCCAATTTTCTTAGACCCCAATCCTGCTCATATACAACCTCGCCGCCATTCTCCTTTATAAGGTCTACGTATTTGGCTACCGCTTCCTTCATCTGAACATCAGACAAAACGGGAGTTGCAATGAAAACGGTCTCGTACTGTTTTAACATCGTAGTTAAAATTTAATATTATTAATTAGTTTAATTACAAGTAGTTATAAAAGAAAACATTGAATTTTCCACTACTTGGGGCTGCAAAGATATAAACTTTTGAGAAACAAACAAAAATAATTATAAGATTGTACCCTACGTGGAATACTGGAGGATATGTCATTTTAAAGTGGGTATGTGAATTTGCATTTTAATTGTAACTTTGCAAAAAATTGTCGGGAAAAAAATGTTCAGACTGCTCAAATATATGCTTGTTCTCCTTGTTGCTGTTGCCTGCAGCAATGATGATGGTGTTTCTCCGCAGGTAGAACAGGCGCTGTACCATTTCTATACGGGACAGAGTTATCATAATGAGCATAGGTATTATGAGGCTATGGAGGAGTTTCTTAAGGCTGAGCAGTTATGCATGGAGAGTGACAAAGTGGTGCTTAAGGGGCAGATATGTTGGCATAAAGGGTGCATGTATGCTACCAAAATGAACTACAGTAATGCGCTGGAGATGTTTTCAAAGGCGTTGGAGTTCTATCTAAAGTCCGGTTCTGATGCCAGGGAGTATATAATGCGCACTTATGAGGAGATGGCCAAAGTGTATGCTGTAAATTCAAATCCTAAAGAAGCCATTAATTATTATAAACAGGCAATGGACCTTGCAATGCAGATGAGGGCAAAGATGCTTTACAGTCCGCACGACAGCATTATTGCACACAAGGAGAACCTGTTCAACACCTCCCTGATGGATTATTCAACAGAGGTGGCAGCCTTGTATTGCAGGATGGAGAATGGGGCCGATTTGGCACTGGCCCAGTTGGACAGTACATACAACAAATTCAATGACAGTCTTGTGAATCCTGCGGATTATCCGCTGCTGGCAAAAATATATCTGCAGAAAGGAAATGTAGGGAAGTCTGCAGAGTGCCTCCAGGGGTATGATGCATACCGCGCCCAGAACGGGAAAGGGAATCTTCCTCCCGACAAACTCATAGAGTTCTATGCAGTTTCTGCAGCAGTGGCAGATGCAAGGGGTGATTACAGGAAGGCTTCTGATTTCAGAAAAAAATATATTGTGCTAAAGGATTCACTCGATTTTGCGGCACGCAGCGAGTCTGTTCTGGAGGCGGAACAGCAGTTCTGGCAGAGGCAGCTTCAGGAGGAGAACTATTCAATGAAGGTGCGCACATACAGTATGATTGCAGTTTATTCAGTTGTGTTCCTGCTGATGGCCGGTATCATTTCTTTCATTTTTGTTTCGTACAGGAGAAAATTGAGGCTCAAGGATGGGCAGCTGGCCCAATATGCAGATGCAATGGATTCTTTGGGAACGAGGGTTTCTTCTGCAGAAAGTTCAAGGGAGAACCTGTTGAACCAGTTGGATGTGCACAAGGCCAAGGAGAAGGAGTTAAAGGACCTGCTTGAGAACAGGTTTGCGGAGGTGAGGGAGCTTGTAAGGACCTATTATGAGTTCGGGAATTCGAAGAAACTGCAAAAGAAGGTGGATGACCTTTTGAAACTGCAGCTCAGCGGTGACAATTTTGAGGTGATGGAACAGGTGGTTAACGCCAAGAACAATGATGTAATAAAGCAAGTGCGCGAGAGGTATCCTGCAATGAAGGATGAAAACCTGAAATTGCTCAATCTTATATATGCGGGTTTCTCTGCCCAAGAGATAAGCGTTATTCTCAATGATACTCCGCAGAACATTTATGTGAGAAAGAGCCGTCTGAAAAAATCACTGCAGGAACTCATACAGGAAGATCCGCAGCTGAACTTCTAGATTTGCACTACAAATATGCACTTTTTGCAGGGGTGAAAGCCTTGGAAATGGCCCTGCAAGATTTTACAAGAAAATTATAGATATAAATACTTGATTATAAGATATTTGAAAAACTGGTTTGCAATATTAAAAAGGGCAAAAAATTAGGTTGTGCATAACATTTGCCTTACCTTTGCAACAGTGAAATTTGAATTGAACAAGTATTTTTATAGTTGAACTGCTGCCCGTCCTTTTGGCCAAACGGCTCAGGACGGGCAGTAGTTTTTTTACAGATTCCACCCAAAACTTCTATGCCTCAGGTGTGGCACTCGGGCTATTCTTATTTTGCCTCTCTCCATGAGTGAGGAACAACCACCGGAGGGTGAAGAGGTACAAACTCTTTTAATGTGTCCTTTTTGTTGGTGGAGTTATTCGTATCCCCCTTAACATTGCCTTTTTTGGCAACTCCACAAGAACATAAACATGCCAACAGCAGTATTATGACTGCCACTTCCTGAAAATTTGACAAATTAATTCTCTTTTTTTGCATCTCTCCACGATTTATTATGTACAACTGGCGGATGTAGTGGCTTGTAATGTACAACAGATGGTGATTTTGTTGATGCTGCAGTTGAAGCATCACGGCTTAGCGCATCATACTCTACAAATTTCTCATAGTCATATACCCATTCTGTACCATAAGCCAATTTGTGAATTCTATAATAGATTGCTTCTCGTGACGGAGCGTTGAAACCACCAGTATTATACCTCATAATACTATTCTCCGTTGGTCTCCAAACTCCATTCCAATAGGTCAGGCCACCTTCAAAGACACCCAAGCCATCATTTGCATATCTGCTATCCTCAAGGAATTTTTTCCACCTTACTTGTGTGGAATCACTGGTGAAATCAACATTTTTCCACCAACCCCAATCACTCTGCTGTGTTTTGATTTGGTTCACATAACCATCTGGCACATTTCCATAATCTTCATATGCATACTCATCTGCCAATTTTGCAAAACCGTGGCCACAAGCCTCGTGGTGGAGCAATTGGGCAAAGGTTTCCGCATCACCACCTTTAGGGAAGTATGACACAGATACGCCTGATCCGTAGTCTGACCCATTACTCTGAGGATTATACATGTAGCAGGTACCGGCATAGTTATCTGAATTCATGGCAACAATCAGCAATGCCTCATCCATTTTCTCCTCAGAAATTGCGTTGAGAGCATAATCAAAGACGGCGTTATCGTTTCCTCCTACCAAAGTGCCATTACCAAAATATCCTCCTAAGGCAGCCCCTCCGTGTTCATATCCCTCTGTTACAGATACAACATTTACATAATAAACATTAAAGTGGTCTTTAAACGATTTGTAAGGCTCTTCGGTAAAGAGATTGTTATACAGATTCTCCATATCTGCCTTATATGTGCCATCGGCAATCTGACGGTCACTGTAAGCATCACCCATTAACACAATATCAATACCGTTACCCTTGGATGCAGTTTGCAAGGTAGTTGTGGTGCCATTTTGAGAAAAATCTGAAGATATATAATAATCATACTCTCCCAAATCGTCATATTTATAACCCACAAAGTATTTTCTATACAAAGACCAACCAGCGTTATTTTGATATAAGGTTAATGATTGTTCTGGTACATAAAATTTTAGATTTGGGAATTCCGACATTTGGTTATCATAATACGAAGGAGGAACCAATGCCCTACAATATATTGATTCCAATTTTCTGCTATTAAGGAAAGCATTATAACCACTTAGGTTTTTCAACCCTGCTGATAAAGTTATGGTTTGTAAGTTTGGACAATCTGAAAACGCATAACCTTCAATGTGTGTGATTTGGTCGCCCATTGTTATAGTTTCTATTTCAGGGCTCTCTGTAAAAGCGCAATATCCAATACTTGTAATTTCATCAGGTATAGTGTAATTGACTACGCCCTTTGTTATAACGAGTTTCCTAAACTGTGTGTCAAAAACAATCGCCTTGTGGTCATTTGATACACATTCCCCATATAAAGCCTCAAGATTATCACAATGATTAAACGCATATGCTCCAACTTCAACAATTGATGATGGCAGTGTGACTGTTTTTAGATTGGGCATTTGATCAAATGAATAGTTTTCAATACCTTTTATACCTTCAGGGATAGAATAATCAGTTATATCATATCCGACAAAACGATTTATCCATTTTCCATTCTTCTCAGGTTCTTCACAAAAATTCGTTTGCTCAAAAATCAAGCATAAATGATCTGAAGTGTGAAATTTTTCATTACCATAAAAACCTTTAATACCTGAACAAGAATGAAAAGCATATGGATCAAGAGTTTCAAGAGTAGAAGGAAGGATTATTTCGCAATCCAAGTGTGCATTCAGAAAACAATCTCCCATTATTGTCTTAAGTCCTTCATTGAAAGTAATCTTTCGTAATTCAGGACACCACGCAAAAGTATACCATCCAAGAATTTCCACATTGTTTGGAAGTGTATATTCAGTAATTCCCGCAGGAGCAAAGGCTGCCATGTAGTTTTTAACAGGAGTTTGTGTATCACCATAATTTGGCATAAAACCATCTTCAATGATAACACATCTTCCGTCTTCTGTTATGTGAGAGCCTGTAAAAGACTCTAAATTAGGATTGTTTAATCCGTATGAACCAACTATCTTTAAGTTTTTGGGAATATGTAAAGTAGTCAATCCTGTATGATGAATTGCTCCAGTTCCAAGATATTCTATGCAATCAGGCAGGTAAAGTTCGGTCATATTAGCAGC
>JAZTYE010000066.1:0-11312 GCA_045636765.1 Candidatus Egerieisoma sp. | reverse complement strand
AGCACCCTCTACAGGTACAGGAACCCCCCAGTCAAGATCGCGGCTTACCGCTCTTGGCTGAAGGCCGCCGTCAATCCAGCTCTTGCACTGTCCGTAAACGTTGGTCTTCCACTCTTTGTGTCCCTCAAGAATCCACTGTTTGAGCCATCCCTCGTACTGGTCCAAAGGCAAGTACCAGTGTTTGGTAGGTTTCTTTACAAGCTCACCGCCGCTGATGGAAGATTTAGGATTGATAAGCTCCTCAGGGCTGAGTGTGCTTCCGCATTTCTCGCACTGGTCGCCGTATGCGCCCTCTGCGCCACATTTAGGGCATGTGCCGGTAATATAACGGTCTGCAAGGAATGTATTTGTCTCGGTGTCGAAATACTGCTCACTCTCTTTCTCAATAAACTTGCCCTCATCATAAAGTTTCTTGAAGAATGCTGCAGCAGTCTTATGGTGTGTAGCAGAGCTGGTGCGTGAGTAAACATCAAAGCTTATGCCCAAGCCCTGGAATGAATCCTTAATTATATTGTGGTATTTGTCCACAACATCCTGTGGAGTGCAACCCTCTTTTTTTGCCTTAATGGTAATAGGAACTCCGTGCTCGTCTGAACCACCTATAAAGAGAACCTCCTCACCTTTAAGCCTTAAAAATCTGGCATAAATGTCTGCAGGAACATATACACCTGCAAGATGTCCAATATGCACCGGACCGTTCGCATATGGAAGGGCCGACGTAATCAGATGTCTTTTAAATTCTTTTCCCATCTTTATATAAATTTTGAATTATTTTTCTTCCCTGTAATTTATAAAATTATCCTGTTAAGCTCCTTGGAGAAAAAGTTCCTCACTTGCATAAGTGTGGTTATTTGTCCAATAAGCTCATTCTGCAGTTCAATATTCTTCTCCCTCTGTGCTTTTCCAAGTTCTTCTGTAAGGTTCATGGCTGCCTGTGCGGTAACCTTTGCCTTATAGATTAGGATAGATTTTGGTACAACCCTCCCAAGTACATTGCGCTCGGGAATAAGGGATTTGCTGAACTGCTGTATTGTTATTGTGTATGGCTGTATGAACAGGTCTGCAACAATGTTTGAAACCTCCCTGTTGGGGTGGTTCATGAAGTACCTGAGCACTTTGTCGCTCTCATGTTCCTTGAGCCTGTAGTATTCATCAAAAATCTCCTTGTATTGCAGGTTCTGCAACTCAAGTTCGTCATTCTGCAGTTGGGAGAGGATGTATTGGGCCACGGTCTGCTCCTCATCCTGTTCTGCCCCGTATGCAAAATCTTCATCTATATGTATTGGCAGGTATCCAAATTTAAGAAGATAGTAAAGTATCTCCTTTTCTGCCTCACTGCAGTATGTGTTTACAACAAAGCCCGGGATGTTTTTAGCTCCTCCCTGTTGGGTTGCGGCAAATGCAGGAGTGTCTGCCGCCTGTATTCCTTGCAGCCTTTCTTGTCTTTCCTGTTCCCTTTTCTGCTGGTAAAAATTTTCGCTTTGCTTTTTATGGCGCTGTTTGGCCACCTCCTGTTGCAGCAGTTCCTCTTTAATGTTCAGTTTGGCAGCTGTCTGCTCTATGTAAACTGCCCTTACAATGGCATCAGGTATAACGGCAATGCTGCCTACTACTTCGCTAATAAGTCTGGCCCTTTGAAGGGGATCTTTGCTCACTTCTTGTGCAAGAACTTTCTGCTTGAAGCTTATGAAGTCCTCCTCGTTGCTGTTCAGGAACTCAAGGAGCTCCTCTTTAGTGTGTTTGCGGGCGTATGAATCTGGGTCTTCTCCGTCGGGAAACAGGGCAACCTTAATCTCCAGCCCCTCCTCTAGGAGCATATCTATACCCCTTAGTGATGCTTTTATTCCAGCCCAGTCTCCGTCATACAGTACGGTTACATTGTTGGTAAACCTTTTTATAAGCTGTATTTGTCCGGTTGTAAGGGAGGTTCCGCTACTGGCCACTACATTCTCCACACCTGCCTGGTGGAAAGAGATTACATCTGTGTACCCCTCCACAAGGTAGCATTTCTGGGCTTTGGCTATTGCCTGTTTTGCCTCATATATTCCGTAAAGGACCTTGTTTTTTACATATACCTCACTCTCTGGGGAGTTTATGTATTTGGCAACCTCCTTGTCGCTCCTTAGCTTGCGCCCTCCAAAGGCTATCACCTTGCCGCTTATTCCCCTTATGGGGAACATTACCCTCTCATAGAAGCGGTCTACAAGCTCACCGCTCTCCTCACGCTCAATTGTAAGGCCCACTTCTACAAGGTGCTCTTTCTTGTAGCCTTTCCTTTGTGCATTATGCGTAAATTCCCTCTTTTTGTTAGGGGCGTACCCAAGAAGGAATTTGTTTATTGTTTCGTCTGTAAAGCCCCTCTCCTTAAAGTAGCTCAGGCCAATTGCAATGCCCTCGTCGCTTTTAAGGAGCTGTTCAGTGTAGAATTTCTGGGCAAAGTCGTTTACAATAAGTAGAGATTCATGGTGCAGCCTTTGCTGCACACCCTCCTGGCTCTCCTCTTTCTCCTTTACCTCTATTCCGTATTTGTGTCCCAAGTATTTGAGAGCCTCCACATAGCTCATCTGCTCATGCTCCATTACAAAGCTTACAACGCTTCCCGCTTTTCCGCAGCCAAAGCATTTGTAAATTCCTTTGCTAGGAGACACAGAGAAACTTGGGGTTTTCTCATGGTGGAAAGGACAGCACGCAATGTAGTTTGCCCCCCTTCTCTTAAGGGAGACAAAATCACTTACCACCTCCTCTATGCGGGCGGTGTCCAATATGCGTTCTACTGTTGCGTGGTCTATCATTTGTGTGGGTGTCTTTTTCCCGATAAATTATTTCTGTTTATAAGCCTCTGCTTGTGCCTTAATCAGCTCCTGGTCCTCAAAGTAGTTTATCTTCATTGCAGCTTTTACCTCCTCAAGGGTTGCGGCAGCTTTGGCGCGGGCCTCCTCAGAGCCTTTGCGAAGGATGTCGTAAACCTTAGGGATATCCTGCTCATACTCTTTTCTTCTCTCGCGGATAGGGGCAAGGAACTCCTCCATAATGTTGAAAAGGAATTTTTTGCATGTGCCGTCACCCAAGCCTCCACGGCGGTAGTGGTCTTTCATCTCGTCAAGGTTTGCGTACTCAGGAAGGTATTTTGCAAAATGCTCAGGTGTGCTGAACGCATCAAGGTATGTAAATACTACATTGCCCTCCACGTGTCCTGGGTCTGTAATCTGAAGGTGCTCAGGATCTGTGTACATGCTGTTCACCTTCTTCTTTATCTCCTTTGAAGTATCTGAAAGGTAGATGCAGTTGCCAAGTGACTTGCTCATCTTGGCCTTGCCGTCTGTGCCAGGAAGTCTCATACATACGGAGTTCTCCGGAAGCATCATCTCGGGAAGTACCAGAGTCTCACCATATACTGTGTTGAACTTGTGAACAATCTCACGGGTTTGCTCAATCATAGGGGCCTGGTCAATGCCTACAGGTACTACTGTTGCCTTAAAGGCAGTGATGTCAGAAGCCTGGCTGATAGGATAAGTGAAGAATCCTACAGGTGTACCCTTCTTGTTTGCATTCTCCTCATCGTCAGAGAAACCTCTAAGCTGTATCTCCTGTTTTACGGTAGGGTTACGCTGAAGGCGCTGTACGGTTACAAGGTTCATGTAGTAGAATGCAAGCTCGCAAAGTTCAGGAACCTGAGACTGGATGAAGATTGTACATTTCTCAGGGTCTAGTCCTGCAGAAAGGTAATCCAATGCAACCTCTATAATATTCTGACGTACTTTCTCAGGATTGTCTGCATTGTCTGTAAGAGCCTGTGCATCAGCAATCATAATGAAGATTTTGTCAAACTCTCCACTGTTCTGCAACTCTACTCTTCTTCTAAGTGAACCTACATAATGGCCCAAGTGCAATTTGCCGGTTGGGCGGTCTCCTGTAAGAATAATTTTCTCCATATATATTTCTCTTGTTATTATCAGTGTGAATAAACATGCAAAGGTAATAAATTCTTTCGGTTTTTCTTTTTTATAAGAGGTATAAGGGAGAATATTAGTGTTGTCGGGAATTAAAAAAGGCAACCCGTTGCCGGATTGCCTCAAGAATCTCAGTGGAGAGCAGGATTATTCCTGGTCGCCTGCATTGGCAAGCGCCTCACGCACTTTTGCCTCAACCTCCTCCGCAAACTCAGGGTTGTCCAAAAGAAGTTGTCTTACAGCCTCGCGGCCCTGGCCTATTTTGCTGTCACCATAGCTGAACCAGCTTCCGCTTTTCTTTATGATGTCAAACTCAACACCCAGATCAAGGATTTCACCAATTTTGGAGATGCCTTCCCCGTAAAGGATATCAAACTCAGCCTTTTTGAATGGAGGTGCCATCTTGTTCTTTACAACCTTTACGCGGGTACGGTTTCCTGTTGCGTCCTCACCATCCTTAAGTTGTGTGGTCCTTCTTACATCAAGTCTTACAGATGCATAGAACTTGAGTGCATTACCTCCTGTGGTTGTCTCCGGATTCCCAAACATAACACCAATCTTCTCACGCAACTGGTTGATGAAGATACAGCATGTGTTTGTCTTGCTTATGTTTCCAGTAAGTTTCCTCAAGGCCTGGCTCATAAGGCGTGCCTGCAAACCCATTTTTGCGTCACCCATCTCACCCTCAATCTCAGCTTTAGGGGTAAGAGCGGCAACTGAGTCAATTACAATGATGTCAATAGCGCCTGAACGGATAAGACTGTCTGCTATCTCAAGTGCCTGTTCTCCATTATCTGGTTGAGAAATAAGCAATGTGTCTACATTTACACCCAATTTCTTTGCGTATGTACGGTCAAATGCGTGCTCTGCATCAATGATTGCAGCAATACCGCCGGTTTTCTGTGCCTCGGCAATTGCATGTATTGCAAGAGTGGTCTTACCACTGCTCTCAGGTCCGTAAATCTCAATAACCCTACCTTTTGGATAACCTCCAATTCCCAGGGCGCAGTCCAATGCAATTGAACCGCTTGGAACAACAGAGACATCCCATTTTGGCTGATCCCCCAGCTTCATGATTGTCCCCTTTCCAAAATCCTTCTCAATCTTGTCCAATGTAGCCTGCAATGCTTTAAGTTTGGCTGCATTTACCTCAGCTGCATTTGGAGTCTCTACTTCTTTAGCCATAATTTCTCTCCTGTTATGTTGTTATTGTTAATCCTTACAAAGATATAAAAAAAACGAAAAAATCTTAACTTTGTACTTGTATGAAGAAAGTATTATTGGGCAAATCACTGCATGAACTCAAGCAGATTGCCGTAGAGTATAAGTTACCGGCATTTACCGGAAAACAGATAGCTGACTGGCTATATAAAAAGAGGGTAAGGACAATAGATGAGATGACAAATCTCTCCAAGGCTGCAAGGGAAATCCTTTCTCAGGAGTGGGAGGTGGGAAGAGTTGGCTACTGCCAGCTTCAGGCTTCTGTGGACGGGACAAAAAAGTACCTTTTCCCTGTACATACAAACACTGCTGTTGAGGCAGTTATGATTCCCGACGAACCAAGAGCCACAATCTGTGTCTCATCTCAGGCTGGATGTAAGATGGGATGCAAATTCTGCATGACCGGAAGGCAGGGGTTCAGCGGCAACCTGCAAGTAAATGAAATCCTTTCCCAGTTTATGGAGATAGATGAGGCCCTGGAACTTACAAATGCAGTATTTATGGGAATGGGAGAGCCTCTGGATAATCTTGCCAATGTCCTTAAGGTTATAGAGGTACTTACCGCGGAGTGGGGTTTTGCGTGGAGTCCAAAAAGGATTACCCTGAGCAGTATAGGTGTCACTATGTCACCGCAACTTATAGAGCTGCCCGATTACCGTCAGGAGGAGAAAAATAGAGGTGTTTATCAAGCTGTAAATCCTCTTAAGGCATTTTTGGACCTTACAAAATGTCATTTGGCAATAAGTTTGCATAATCCGTTTCCTGGAGAGAGAATTGAACTAATGCCTGTAGAAAAGGGTTTTCCATTGGAGGATACAATTGACTTGATCAAACAGTATGATTTTACGGGTCAGAGAAGGGTGAGCTTTGAGTATATCATGTTTGATAGGGTTAATGATACCAAAAAGCATGCAGATGCGCTTGTAAGGATGCTTAAAGGGCTGGAGTGCAGGATGAATCTCATAAGGTTCCATGCTATTCCTGATTCACCGTTGGCACCATCTCCAATGCCTGTAATTGAGAGCTTTAAGGAGAGGCTCAATGGGGCTGGCCTTATGACTACATTGCGTGCAAGCCGTGGTGAGGATATATATGCTGCATGCGGCATGCTGGCGGGAAAGAAATAAATTTGATAGAGATAAATGAAAAGGATCTGGTTGTTGTTGCTCGTGTGTGTGGTAACTGTTGCAGATGTATTTGCAACAGCGGGAGGTGTTGTGTCCAGACAGAGGCCAAAGGTTGCTCTTGTCCTTTGTGGCGGTGGTGCCAAAGGAGCAGCGCATGTAGGGGTGCTGAGGGTTCTTGAGCAGGCCAAAGTTCCTGTTGACATGATTGTCGGGACAAGTATAGGTGGCCTTGTAGGAGGTTTGTACGCAATGGGATACAATGCCAGGCAACTTGATTCTATTTTGCTGACATCGGATTGGAGATATCTTTTGAGTGATAATTTATATTCACGTACCGACGAGTCTTTTGAGACAAAGATGGATGAGTCCAAATATGCAGTAAAGATCCCTTTCTATAATCTGGTGTCAGACAAGAAATCAGATAATGAAGGTTCTCCCATTTCCAAGTTGCCCTCGGGTTTTATAAGCGGACAGAATGTGCTGAATTATCTCAATGGCCTCTCAATAGGGTATCATGAGCCAATGGATTTTGGCAAGCTGCCAATTCCTTTTGCGTGTGTTGCTGCAGATCTGTCTACAGGTGAACATCTGGTCCTTGATAAAGGTATCCTTCCACTTGCCATGAGGGCTACCATGGCTATTCCTGGCGTGTTTTCTCCTGTAGAGATTGACGGCAAGGTGCTTGTAGATGGTGGAATTGTGAATAATTTTCCGGTAGATGTTGCCCGTATGATGGGGGCAGACATAATTATAGGTGTTGATATTCAGAATGATTCTCCCGGTGTTGAGAATTTGAGGTCTATACCTCAGGTGATAAGCCAGATTTCATCACTTATGGGACAGGAGGCATATAAGAGGAATGTAAAAGATGTGGATATTTTAATAAAGCCTGATGTTTCGGAGTATGGTACATACAGTTTTAACAAACCGGCTATCCAGCAACTTATAATTAACGGACATTTGGCTGCTATGGCCAAGTACCATCAGTTGGACAGTCTTGTTAAGGCGTTGGATAATATGGAACCCGATGCAGGCTTTTCTCCTGCCAAACTTTCAAAAGCCACAGAGGTTACAAAGGATACCTTCTTTTTCAGAAATGTGGAGATTAGGGGTATTGATTATGAGAATGAACAATGGCTCAAAAGGTTGTCGGGTTTGACGCAGGGTGTTGTTTTGTCGGGAAGCGACATTAACCGTGGAATTTCTATTCTTATGGGTACCAGGGCTTTTTCTTCTGTTACATATACGGTAATGGATAAAGGTACGGCAGATGAAACTCTTGTGGTTAATGTTACAAAAGGGCCCTCAAATCTTTTTGCTTTGGGGGGAAGGTATGATTCAGAGGAGGCTGCAGCCATGCTTATCCATTTGGGGATTGGTGAGTATAATTTGCTTGGGCCAAAGTTTGGATTTACAGGAAGGCTAAGCATGAACCCCTATGGCGAGATAGATTACTCGTATACCTCCAGAAAATTTCCAAAATTCGGCATCTCTTACAGAGGTGGTGGTGTGGATATGAATATTTACAAATCTACAGCAAATCAGGACAACCTCTCGTTTGTGTATCAGAGGGCGCAGGTGAAGCTCTCCAATATGTATTTGAGGAACTTTAATTTTGAATTGGGTACAAGGTTGGAGTATTTCAACTACAATAATTATCTTTTGAATAATGCTCCCGACGGATATGAGACTTATGCTTTGAAAGATGAGGGATTCCTGAGTTTTTATATTGATGGAAAAATGGATAGCAGGGATGATAGCTTTTATGCTACCAGAGGAATGACATTTGATATGGAGGGGGCATTGTACCAGACAAATTTCAGCCCTGCATTCAAGCAGTTTGGAGCAGTAAGGGTGCTGATGGATGGCGCAGTTCCTGTAATTGACGGACTTGTTCTACAGCCATCCTTGATGGGAAGAGTAATTATTGGGGATTGCAGACAAGTTCCATTTCTTAATTATGTGGGGGGGACAGTAAGGGGAAGGTACTTCAGGCAGCAGCTTCCGTTTGTTGGAATTTCCCATGCAATTGTTGCCAGGAATTCTGTTGTCATTGGCCGTCTGGACCTGCGCAAAAGAATTGGCCGTAACCACTATGTCTATGCTATGGCAAATTATCTTAGGACAGCCGATAATTTTGGCTCACTTTTTACAGATAATATTAATGATATATGGGGCTTTGGCCTGAGATATTCTTATGACAGTCCTATTGGACCGTTTTCTTTTAATGTGCACTGGTCTGATTACGAGCATAAAGTTGGTGCTTATGTGAGTATAGGACACTATTTCTAAAAATTATGACACCTGAACAGGCATTGGCAAGATTGCAGGGGCAGTGCAGTAAAGCAGAGTATTGTTGTGCTCAGATACGGCAGAAACTTCAGCAATGGAGCAAGAAGGAGACAGTATGTGGCAAAAAAGGTTTCTCTACAGAGGAGATAGAGCAGATAATATCTTCTCTGGTAAAGGATAGGTTTATAGATGATGCCAGGTTTGCCAATGCATATGTGAGGGATAAGGCCCGTTTCTCAAAGTGGGGTGCGGTTAAGATTGCATATAATCTGAAACGTCTTGGGGTGAATTCTTCCGTTGTCAGTGCTGCGTTGCAGGAGAATGCATCTTGTTTTGATGAAAAGTTGGTGAATGCATTATTGCAGAAAAAATGGGATTCATTCAAGAAGGAGGAACCCGTAGCAAAGAAAAGGGAGAAACTGGTGAGGTTTGCTTTGCAGAGAGGGTTTGATTATGGGCAAATAATGAAGGTAATAAATGATTTCAGGTAGTTTTTTCTTATCTTTGCTGGGAATCAGAATTTATAATAGGTATGAGCAGTTTTGTTGAGCGCCTGGATGCGCTGAGGAGGTCTCTTTGACTATGCCGGTAAGAAGGCGGATGTACAGGAGAAAGAGAAGATAAGCACTTCTGAGGGTTTTTGGGATGACCCTAAGGAGGCTGAGGCATTTCTTAAGAAATTGTCGGGAGTAAAATATTGGGTAAACTCTTTGGATGGGGTGGCAAATGCCCTGGAGGAGCTGGAGCTTCTTAAAGAGATGGGGGCTGAGGCTGTGGAGCTTGAGGCTGAGGAGAAGAAAATTGATACTATGCTGGGGGAGCTTGAACTTAAGAGCATGTTGGGTGAAGAGGGTGACAATTTGGGAGCCTTGCTTAAGATAAATTCCGGCGCTGGAGGTACAGAGAGCAATGATTGGAGCAGCATGCTGCTAAGAATGTATACCAGATGGGGAGAGAGGAACGGTTATAAGGTTACAGTTTATGATGTGCTGGAGGGTGATGAGGCCGGTATAAAGTCTGCTACCATTGAGTTTGAGGGTGATTTTGCCTACGGATATCTTAAGTCTGAGAATGGTGTGCACAGGATGGTGAGAATTTCTCCGTTCAATGCGCAGGGCAAGAGACAGACCACGTTCTCTTCTGTATTTGTTTATCCCTTGGTGGATGATTCAATAGAGATTGTAATTAACCCTTCTGATTTGGAGTGGGATACTTTCCGTTCCAGCGGCGCAGGTGGGCAGAATGTGAATAAAGTGGAGACAGGAGTGAGAGTAAAGCATATTCCAAGCGGTATTGTGGTTGAGAATACTGAGACTCGCTCGCAATTGGACAACCGACAGAATGCGTTGAGGATCCTCAAATCACATCTGTATGAGATTGAACTGGCCAAGAAGAGGGCCAAACAGGCAGAACTTGAGGGGCAGAAAAAGAGGATTGAGTGGGGTTCCCAGATACGCAGTTATGTATTGCACCCTTATAAGATGGTGAAAGATTTGCGTACCAATTGTGAAACTTCAGATACTGCTGCGGTACTTGATGGAGACCTTAATGAGTTTATGAGAAGTTATCTTATGGAGAATACAAAACAATAATAAATACTTAAAATACTATAATTATGGAGTTCGTTTATAAAGAGATGTTCCCTATGGGAAAAGATACTACAGAGTATCATCTTCTTACCAAGGATTATGTTTCTGTAGAGAAATTTGGTGACAAGGAGTTTCTTAAGGTTGATCCTGAGGGGTTGAGACTTCTTGCAAGACAGGCCATGCATGATGTTTCTTTCATGTTGCGTCCGGAGCATAATGAGATGGTTGCAAAGATCCTTTCAGATCCTGAGAGCAGCGACAATGACAAGGCTGTTGCAATTCAGATGCTTATGAATGCAGATGTTTCTGCAAAGGGGCAGCTTCCATTCTGTCAGGATACAGGTACTGCAACAATTGTGGCAAAGAAAGGACAGTTTGTGTTTACAGGTGGCGGTGATGAGGAGGCCCTTTCTCATGGTGTATTTGATACTTATACCAATGACAACTTGCGTTATTCGCAGAATGTTCCTTTGGATATGTACAATGAGAAGAATACAGGCTGTAACCTTCCTGCACAGATTGATATCTTTGCTACTGACGGCAATGAGTACAAATTCCTGTTTGTTGCAAAAGGGGGCGGATCTGCAAACAAGACTTATCTGTTCCAGGAGACCAAAGCCCTTATTACTCCAGAGAAACTTGAGCCTTATTTGATTGAGAAGATGAAGACTTTGGGTACTGCTGCATGTCCTCCATATCATATTGCATTTGTTATTGGCGGTACTTCTGCAGAGCTTAACCTTAAGACTGTAAAATTGGCTTCTACTAAATATTATGATTCTCTTCCAACAGCTGCAAGCGAGGAGGGTTTTGCTTTTAGAGATGTTGAGATGGAGAAACGCCTTCTTAAGGCTGCCCACAACCTTGGTATAGGTGCTCAGTTTGGAGGTAAATATTTTGCACATGACATTAGAGTTATCCGTTTGCCACGTCACGGTGCTTCTTGCCCTGTAGGTATGGGTGTAAGCTGTAGCGCAGACAGAAACGTTAAGGCAAAGATCAATAAGGACGGTATCTGGCTTGAGACTTTGGATGCAAATCCAGCAAGATTGATTCCTGAGCAGTATCTTTCCGGTTCGGCTTTGGCAAAAGGTGTTAAAGTTGACCTTAACCGCCCTATGAAGGAGATTCTT
>JAZTYE010000065.1:0-10320 GCA_045636765.1 Candidatus Egerieisoma sp. | reverse complement strand
GTGGTGCCACCAGGAATCGAACCGGGGACACAAGGATTTTCAGTCCTTTGCTCTACCAACTGAGCTATGGCACCATCGTTTTGGGATTGCAAAGGTAGGTATTATTTTTTAATCTCCAAATTTTTTTCAAACTTTTTTCATAAATTTGCATAGCAATGAGAGAGGGAAATATACATACTGAGCGTTATGCATCTGTGATTCTGCCTGTTAAGTACAGCGGGGAGGGTTCTTATTTTTTGCCAAAAATTTTTGATGCAAAAGTTGGGCAAAGGGTGAGAGTTGATTTTGCGGGCAAAATTTATTCCGGTGTGATTAAAAACATCCTCCCGGGCTCAGATGTCCCCACTCATACTCCCGACGGAAAGCCTATCCAGTACAAGCCTATTCTGGCAATTGAGGATACCCCTGCCATCCTTCCTACAGAGATAGCCCTTTGGGAGAGGGTTGCCCAGTACTACATGTGTACCACCGGCGAGGTGTACAAGGCTGCCTACCCTGCCATGCAGGTAAAACAGGAGAGTGTTAGGCCCCGCAAAAAGGTAGAGCATTTTCTGGAGTCTGTGGCAGAGGATGCAATCAGCCGTGCCTGGAGCGGACAAGAGGGGAATGATGCAGACAACACACCGGTATTGTCGGGAGTACAGCAGGAGGCATTCAACAGAATTAAGGAGAGCCATGCGGCTGCCCCTGGGAAACCTGTCCTTCTGAGGGGTGTTACCGGCAGCGGCAAGACAGAGATTTACATTACTTTGGCACTGGAGCAGCTGCGCCAGGGAAAGAATGTCCTTTATATGGTGCCGGAGATTGCCATCAGCAAGCAGCTGCAGAGCCGCCTGAAGAAGGTGTTTGGGGAGAGGCTGCTCACTTTCCATTCAAAACAGACTGCTGCGGAGAAAGCCAGAATCCACAAGATTCTGCAGTATAATGCCATGCAGCAACAGCAAAATACAGAGGGGCAACAGGCTACTAATTCCGCAACCGTAGTTCTGGGCACACGCTCAAGCCTATTCCTTCCACTGGGCAATCTGGGACTGGTTATTGTGGATGAAGAGCATGATTCAAGCTACAAGCAGACAGAACCTGCGCCAAGATACCAGGCAAAGGACACAGCCATTATGCTGGCACAGCTGCATAAGGCAAATATTCTGCTGGGCTCGGCCACACCGTCTTTTGAGAGTGAATATAATTGCATTGCAGGGAAATTTGCACTTGTGGAGCTTAAGGAGAAATACCACGGTGCTGTACCGCCTCAGGTGGAGATCATTGATACCATATATGCCATGAAAACCAGGCAGATGGTTGGCAATTTCTCCCAGAAACTGATAAATGAGATACGCAAGACCATAGATAGCGGCTACCAGGTGCTGGTTTTCCGCAACCGCCGCTCCTACTCCCCTATTGTGGAGTGCATGGAGTGCGGCTCAATACCAAAATGCCCGCATTGCAATGTACACCTGAGCTACCATAAGTACAACAACACCTTAAGATGCCACTACTGCGATTATATAACCCATTTTACAGGTATATGCAAGAGCTGCAATACGGCAACTTTCAAATACCGTGGTGCAGGCACCGAGAAGCTTGAGGAGGAACTTGCCGCCCTCTTCCCGGGTACCGCAATTGCCCGCTACGATGCGGATATTGCCAAGAGCAAAAAGGCGGAAGAGCAGACCATTCAAGATTTTGCAGATGGAAAAATACAGATACTTGTGGGTACTCAAATGATAAGCAAAGGCTTTGATTTTGAAAAACTTAAGCTTGTTGCAATAATTCAGGCCGACACCATTTTGGGAATACAGGATTTCCGAGCAGACGAGAAGGCCACACAGCTTTTGTGCCAGCTTATGGGACGCACGGGCCGCCGCGGAGAGCAGGGCAAACTCATCATACAGACCAACCAGAAGGAGCACCCGGTCCTTACCAGGCTGCAAAGCCATAATATTCCCGACAATTCCTCTCTTCCACCCCTTACAGCCCAGCTGCTGCAGGAGAGGAAAGAGTTCCTTTTTGCCCCATTTGTAAGGATGGTAAAGGTTATTGTAAAGCACAGGGATGCCAGAAAACTGGATGAACTTTGCAGGGAAGTGGAGAATAAGTTGTCGGGAAGAAAAGAGTTGGAATACAAGGAACTTACAGGGCCGTTTTCACCTGTAATTGACAAGGTAAGGGGAGAGTTTGTAAAATGCTTCTATATAAAATTGGCACGCAACAGCCGCCTGCAGCAAAATAAGGAGATTCTTCGGGAGTGCATTAAGGAAATAAGGGGAAATCAGGCTATTATAGTGGATGTAGATCCACTGTAGCAAATATTACAGCTGATAGTTTACCCCTACCACTACCTTTATTGCCTGCGGCACCATTTCAAATATAAACGGAGATTTTCCTACTGCCTCACCATCAATCTCTATACGGCTCTGGGGCCAGCTTTCAATCTCAATCCTCTTGCACTGTGTATGTACCACTTTTGGATTTGAATAAATGTTTCCTGTATAAAGGAGACTAAAATTGCGTACAATACGGAGCTTGGACATTTTCTTTATTATTGTAAGATCCATAAGCCCGTCATCTACAGCAGCATTGGGGGTCTGCTGCATTCCACCTCCATTGTATTTTCCAATACCCACAGCTCCAGAGAATGCCGCCCCATTATAGAACTCTATCCCGTCTGTAACTATACGGAATTTTATTGGAGAGTATCCCACAAATGTCCTTAATGCACTGCGGATATAAAGCCACTTACCGTACTTTCCATCATCTTTAAGGCGGTTGTACTGTAGATTCACAACTGCATCATACCCAATACCTGCCACATTGGCCATATAACGGGTATGCTTCACCCGGGTCTGATAATAGGAAACTTTAGCCACATCCTGCAGGAGTGTACGTTTTACAACAAGCGACTTTACCGCTTCTGAGTAGGTTTTGGAGATTCCGTACATGCGTATCCAGTCATTGCCTGTACCCACTGGAATTACAGCAAGGGAAATATCTGTTGTAGGTGCAACACTCTGAATAAAGATACCGTTCACAACCTCATGTATAGTACCGTCACCACCAACCGCCACAATATTGCGGTAACCGTCATTTATTGCCTTTACAGTAAGTTCCACAGCATGATGCTTATGCTCTGTAAAAAGAGATGTAAAACGCAGACCGCTATTGTACATCTGATTGGAAATGATGGGCCAATCTTTTAATCCAAGGCCGCTTCCTGCCTTTGGATTTACAATTACCATCCACGCATCAGTTATTCCCATATTGTTGAAAACTTTATACTGCGCAAATGTAATAAAAACTCCACTCTTCAAAAAGATTTCTTATTTTTGCGTGTTAGAGATTTTTTTATGGGAAAAGTTATAGCTATAGCAAATCAGAAGGGTGGCGTGGGGAAGACAACCACAGCAATTAACCTTGCAGCATCATTGGCTGTTCTTGAGAAGAACACCTTGCTTATTGATGCTGACCCACAGGCAAATACTACCTCGGGACTCAATTTTGACCCCGATTCAAACACCAAAAGCACCCTTTATGAAGTGCTTATTGGAGAGAAGAGTATCAATGATATTATCTTACAGACAGAAATAAAGAATCTTAAGGTTGTCCCTTCACATATTAACCTTGTTGGAGCAGAGATAGAGATGCTCAATATTGACAATAGAGAAAGTGTACTTAAAAAAAATATAGAGGCTCTGCAGGAGCAGTTTGAGTACATAATCATAGATTGCTCTCCATCATTGGGGCTTATTACCATAAATTCACTCACCGCAGCTGACTCAGTAATAATCCCCGTACAATGCGAGTTCTTTGCCCTGGAGGGTTTGGGCAAACTGCTCAATACCATAAAACTGGTACAGAACAGGCTTAACCCGCAGCTTGCAATTGAGGGTTTCCTTCTTACAATGTTTGACGGACGCTTGAGATATGCCAACCAGATTGTTGAAGAAGTAAGGCATCATTTTGGCAGCATGGTATTCCAGACAATGATAAACAGAAATGTAAGACTCAGTGAAGCCCCTAGCCACGGAAAACCGGTAATTTTGTATGATGCCCTCTCTAGCGGCTCAAACAACTACCTCAACCTTGCTAAAGAATTCATCTCAAAACAACAGCAGGAGCAAAAACCTGAGCAATCACAGCAGCAATAAGATATGGCAAAAATTCAGACAGGTCTTGGAAGAGGGCTTGGAGCCCTTATATCTGATGTCAATACTATACAGCAGTCAGCACAAAAGACAGCTGTAGCAGAGCCTGCTCGCCCGCTAGTATCCACATCAGAGATTCAGATAAGCAAAATAGAGCCAAACCCGTACCAGCCGCGTACCGAGTTTAACCAGGAAGCATTGGATGAACTTGCAGCATCAATAAAGCTGCTTGGACTTATCCAGCCCATCACAGTAAGGCCATTGCCTGATGGCAGATATCAGATTATAAGCGGAGAGAGAAGGTTCAGAGCCAGCCAGATTGCAGGTCTTGAAACCATTCCTGCATATGTGCGCAAGACAGATGACCAGGGGATGCTTGAGATGGCAATTGTGGAGAATATCCAGAGGGAAGACCTGGATTCCATTGAGGTTGCACTAAGTTTCCAAAGGCTTATAGAGGAATGTAACCTTACCCAGGAAGCAATGGCAGAGAGGGTTGGAAAAAAACGTGCAACTGTTACCAATTATTTGCGTCTGCTCAGGCTTCCCGCCGAGATTCAGTTTGCAATACGCGCAAAGAAAATCTCCATGGGACATGCAAAGGCACTTCTTTCACTGGAGTCTGACAAAGATCAGCTGAAATTTGCCAACCAGATAATTGAGCAAGACCTTTCTGTAAGGCAGATAGAGCAGAAGATCCAAAAACTTGGAGAGAAAAAGCAGAAGAAAGAGAAAGAGGAATCTCCAGTAATGGAGCTTTCGGAAAGTCATTTTAAAGTTATAGAGATTGTTGGGAAATATTTCAATAATAATGTAACTGCAAAAAGGGACAGCAAAGGGGCTGGTGAGATAACAATCAGATTCAATAACGACAAAGAGATAGAGGAGTTCCTTCAAGCACTTGAAAACTCAAACATATAACATACAATTGTGCAAAAGAGATATATCATATTTATTGCTTTGATAGCAGGGTGCTTTGCGCTCTGCAGCACTTCGTATGGCCAAATTGTAAACCAAAGTTTTGTAAACAGCTCTCCTCCCGGAGCAAATGTAATGAACGGGCAGAATACCAACCAGCAGGAGGAGGAAATAATAATGTCCACCAAACCGGCCTTTACAATAAAAAGGTACTTTAAGGCATTGGGACACAAGGACACTATGAGTGTGAGCCAGATGACAATAGGTTCAATCATCTTGCCTGGAACAGCACAGATTTACAACAAACAGTACTGGAAACTCCCAATAGTATACGGTTCAATTGGAGGATGCGTTGCAGGGGCTGTTGCATCAGACAAGAAAAATGTGCAGAATGCTTTCATAGCTGGGGCCATTGCTTGCTGGTGGGGAAGCGCTCTTGATGGTGTGATTTCTTACAAAAGCGACCGCAAGCCGTTACCGGCAAGAGCTACAATGCTCTCCGCCCTCGTACCTGGACTTGGTCAGGCATATAATGGTGACTATTGGAAAATCCCCATCTTCTACACTGGATTGGGAGCATGTGTCTACGCTCTTAATTTCAACCAGACACAGTATGACAGATACAGGGAAATATTCATAGCGCAAAGTGAGGGAACCTATAAAGGGAACCTCTCAGTTGACAATATAAAATGGTACAGGGACCAGTACAGACGCTTTAGAGACTACTCAATAATAGCAACTGTACTTGTATACGCCCTCAACATAATTGATGCAAATGTTTTTGCCCACTTTAGCACATTTGACATCAGTGATGACATCACATTCAATGTGGAACCTGCCATGATTCAGCCGGTTGTACCGCAAACCAGTTCGTTTGCTTACAACAGCCAGCAGGTTGGTTTCCAGATGAATTTGAAATTTTAACACATATACATTAAAACACAATTAACAACAATGTCCTACTACAGAACACTGCTGATTGCCATTACACTTGTATTAACCGTACCTTTTGTGGCACAAGCCCAAAAAAGACTTACAAAAAAGCAACTCCTTAAAGAGAGAATTGAGCTCCAGAGAACCATTGACTCATTGAAAGGGATCATTGAAGGGGGAGCCATAGAGATGTCTGACACAACCCAATATGAGGAATCAGAAAGCACAGGCACATTCAACTACAATGACAACATGCAGTTTGCAGATGTGGATCCTGGCTGTAATCCCGACAGCCTTCTTTCCATGTGGTATATACAAAAAAGGCTGACACTCAATGAGACAGAAAAAAGTCTTGACAGTGTAACCCTTACCTCAAATATACCTGATGAGGTATATATTGAAAGACTTAATCGCATTAATTCATTCATACCCCTTTCATATAACAGTATTGTAAAGAACCATATCATTTACTATACCGAGAAAATGCCAACTAAGGCAGGAAATATCCTTGGATTGAGCGCCCACTATCTTCCAATGTTTGAAGAGGTGTTTGATTATTATGGCCTTCCAAAAGAGCTTAAGGCAATGGCTATCATTGAATCTGCCCTTAACCCTGTAGCAACATCAAGAGCAAGGGCAAGAGGAATGTGGCAATTCATGTACAGAACAGCATTGCAGTACAACCTTAAGATAAACTCATATATTGATGAGCGTCTGGATCCTCTTGCATCAACTCACGCTGCAGCAAAATACCTGAGAGACTCATATACCATTTTTGGAGACTGGTTCCTTGCTATCTCTTCATACAACTGTGGTGTAGGTAATGTAAATAAGGCTATCAGAAGAGCTGGCAGCAGAGATTTCTGGAAAATATATCCATACCTTCCAAGGGAAACCAGAGGTTATGTTCCATCATTTATAGCGGCTTTGTATATGCTTGAGTACTACAAAGAGCATAACCTTCAGCCTACACAATTCAACTTGCCTGCACATGTAGATACAGTAAAAGTTAACAGGAATGTACACTTTGAACAGATTGCTGCAGTAATAGGTATTCCTGTTGAGGACCTTAAGAGCTTCAACACCCAGTATACCCAGAACATTGTACCTGGCGCAAGTGGAGAGTGTACAATTCAGTTGCCTTATAACTATACAATTCCTTTTATTGAGAAACAGCAGGAGATATACGCCTACAAAGACAGCGTATATTTCAACCCTATAACCAAACAGAGCATTAAGGAAAATGCAGCCAGCAGCAGTGGCGGACAAATTACCCACAGAGTAAAAAAAGGAGAGACTCTTGGCCACATTGCAATGAAATACCGCGTAAGCGTCAAAAACCTTCAGAGATGGAACGGTCTCACATCTAAATCTGTACTTAGAATAGGACAGAGACTTACCATATATAACGGATCTGGGCCTGCTGTATCCGGTAGCTCAAAATCTCAGGGAGGATCATCAAAATCAGCTGCTACCAGCAAAAGCGGAGGCTACGAGTGGTACACAATCAAAAAAGGTGACACACTTCTTGGCATTGCAATAAAGAACTCAGTATCATTCAATGAACTGCTTAAACTTAACGGCCTTACAAAAAACTCCAAGATTTATCCTGGCCGCAAGCTTAAAGTCAGAAAACTGTAAGATATAAACAATCATAATGATTGGGGAACAAGAACAGGTGTTTTTGTTCCCCAATCTATTTTTCATCCCCTTTGGTAAAAAATTTGCAGTGAATATTTTTCAGGAGGATGTGATATGAGAAGAGTAGTTCTGTCGTTTATTGTGTGGGGGTTGGTGCATGTTGCGGCAAGTGCCCAGAATGAAAATGAAGCTGTTGAGTTATGGTTGGAGAAAGTTGCAAATGAGTTTGCCTTACAGAGTCAGTTGGAAAATGAATCGGCAGGTGAAACACTGGTGGAGATAATGGAGTATCTGGAACAGTTGCTTGAGAGGCCTCTGGATATAAACAGAGCTACGCGAAGCCAGTTGGAACAAATTCCATTATTATCTGACTTCCAAATTGAGAGCCTGCTGGAATACATACAAAACAGTGGTCCTGTATTATCCAAGACAGAACTTGGACTGATAAACGGATTTGATAAATCTGTAGCAGATATATTGGCTCCCTTATTCCATTTCAGTTCTAATAACTCCAATCCTAAAAAAGGGATTTCCTCTACATTACTTCTTAAAGGTTGGTGGAAACCTAAAGATAAGGAATATATTGGTGCCCCCTTTTACAGCCAGATAAAATACAAAAGCACTATTAATGACAAATATCAAATAGGGTGCACCCTGGAGAAAGATTATGGAGAACTTATAACCGGTAAAGGACAGCTTCCCTTGGGTGATTTCTTCTCTTTTCATTCACAGGCCAAGAATCTGCGCCTTGGAAAAAACTGCACAATTTCCAATATCATTCTGGGCGACTACTCAATAAGGATGGGACAAGGACTTACTTCTTGGGGAAACTCCACAATCTTCTCAGACGCTTCAGTTCAAAATTCAAGGAAAAGAGGAGCTACAATAACGCCGTATACATCCTCTAACGAAAACAGTTTCTTTAGAGGAGTTGCAGCAACAGTACAATATAAGCTGGGAGATTTCTCCTTATTGGAAGGGAGCACATTCCTATCATGCAAAAAAGTTGATGCCAGAACTGATGGCATTAAATACACCTCGTTACTTGATGATGGCCTTCACAATACAGAAAGTCTGCTTAAAACACGCAAAAGCATGTCAGAGCTAGCCTATGGAGCAACAGTTGCCGCAAAATGGAAAAACGGGAAAGCAGGACTAAACTGGTTGGGATACGGATATAACCTGCATAATGGAAGGAAGGTACAGGAATACAATAAATATCAGATGTATGATGGGTGGTGGGGCAATTTATCGGCAGATGCCGCTATACTTGTAAACAAAGTAAAACTGTTTGGAGAGCTTGCAATTGATTATGGCGGAGGGTTGGCCCTCCTTGCAGGTCTGATAACACGGCTCAACGGGTGGGACTTGAGCATTGTAGGAAGAAGTTACGCCAAAGATTATATAGCCCCCTATGCTAATGCCTACAGCACAATCAGTTCCTGCTCAAACCAGCAAGGTATATCTGTAACTTTCCTCAAAAATATATCAAAGAATAAAAAGCTGTCGGGAGGAGGAGATTACACCTATTACCCATGGCTGAGGTATAATATACCCACTCCATCTGCAACGGCAAAAATTTGGGGAAAGATTGAGGCAATATCCAAAACTACTGCATGGGATATGAAACTCCAAGGCAACTGGAGTTCGCACGGCAATAGCTGTAAAATTGGGGCAAATGGTTCATATGCGCTGCTTATTACTTCATGGCTTAGATTAAGGGCTAAAGGTGCGGTGGTTTCCTATGGAGAAAAGGATGTTGGAGGATATATATCCGCTGATGCGCGGATTAAAGGCGCTAAAGGGAAACTTACTGGAATTATACAGGGAGTATATTACAATTGCCGGAAATGGGAAAACAGACTTTACATTTATGAACATGATTTACCGTCTGCTTTTTCGGGCCGTCTGCTTTACGGAGCAGGTTTTTGTTGGTATGCTCTTATAAATTGCAAAATTGGGAAAATATGGTCTATTTACCTTAAGATAGATAATCTTCTCAAGCTTAAAACCGGAATAAAAATGAGGTTTTTTTAGTAGATTTGCGTACTTAAAATTTAAAGAACTATGAGACCGGAAAAAACATTAGGCGTATTGGGTGGCATGGGACCTGCTGCAACAGCAGATTTTCAAAGAGTTCTTGCAGAGAGAACCCCTGCAGCTACTGATCAGGAACACCCAAGAATGATTGTATATTCACACACTGTTACTCCCGACAGAACCACTTTCCTTCTTGGAAAAGGTCCTGATCCAACAGAGTATATAAAAGACGGACTTAATACCCTTATTGGTTGGGGAGCTGATATCCTTTGCGTAACCTGCAATACTGCACACTACTTTATAGACGGGTTCAGGGATGAGATATCAAAACCTATTGTGCATATCATTGACGAGACTATCCGTAAGTCTGCAGAGGTTTCCCCACAGGGTGCGTGGCTTACTGCTACCCTTGGCACCATGAGAACAGGCCTTTACCAGAAACATGCGGCTGATATGGGTTACAATTTCCGCATCCCTTCTGAGGAGCTGCAAGTTGAGATCCATGATGCAACAGATATGGTAAAAGCCGGAAAACATAAGGAGGCAGGTGAGAAATTCAGAGCTATAATTGAAAAATTATGGGAGATTGAGAAGCTTCCTGTAGTGGGCGCTTGTACAGAGATTCCAATTGCTTACGCAAATACCG
>JAZTYE010000064.1:0-22565 GCA_045636765.1 Candidatus Egerieisoma sp. | reverse complement strand
AGAATAAAAAAGTAAAGAGATGAAAGTTTTGATGTTTGGTTGGGAGTTCCCTCCACATATTGCCGGTGGTTTGGGTACTGCATGTTACGGCCTTACAAAAGGTCTTGCAAAACATGATGTAGAGGTTCTGTTTGTTATGCCTTCTGCTTCTGGAGATGAGGACCAGAGTGCCGTTAAGATTATCAATGCAAGTGATATTTCAGTAGCTGAGGTTTGGGGAAAGACAGATATCAGCAGATTGGAAAGCTTCTTGGACAAGGTGAGTTTCTTTAAAGTTTCATCAGGCCTTGTTCCTTATATAGATCCTGAGATGTTCTCTTCTATGGTTGAGACCCAGGAGCAGCGTAACCGTTACGAGGAGTTTGAGCAATTCAAGATCCACTATGGTGGAAAATACAAATTCTCAGGTAAATACGGCGCAAACCTTATGGAGGAGGTTCAGAGGTATGCAATGGTGGCAAGTGCAATTGCTCTTGAGAATGATTTTGATGTTATCCACGCACATGACTGGTTGACATACGCTGCAGGTATAGCAGCAAAGAAAATTTCAGGTAAGCCGCTTGTAATCCATGTGCATGCAACTTCGTTTGACCGTGCAAGTGACAATGCAATTGACCCTAGAGTATTTGCATTGGAGAAAATGGGTATGGAGGCTGCTGACAAGATTATGGCAGTAAGTAACCTTACAAGAAACATTGTAATAAACAAGTACGGTATTGACCCTTCTAAAGTTGTGGCAGTGCACAATGCTGTAGATTTCAATGAGTTCAAACAGATGGAGGTTAAAAGGGGAGTAGATGACAAGATTGTTACTTTCCTTGGTCGTATCACTTATCAGAAAGGTCCTGAGTATTTCATTGAGGCTGCCAATAAAGTATTGAAGAAATGTCCTAATGTGAGGTTTGTAATGGCTGGTAATGGTGACCTTATGAACAGGTCTATCAGACGTGTTGCAAAATTGGGTATTGCAGACAAATTCCATTTTACAGGCTTCTTGAGAGGAGATGATGTAAAGAAGATGTTCGCATATTCAGATGTCTACATCATGCCTTCAGTTTCTGAGCCGTTTGGTATTTCACCACTTGAGGCTATGAAATCAAATGTACCTAGCATTATCTCAAAACAGTCTGGTGTGGCTGAGGTTCTTGATTATGCAATCAAGACAGATTTCTGGGATATTGACGCTATGGCAGACGCTATTTACGGTCTGCTTAACTATCCTGCACTGGCTTCAATGAGTGCAAGATGCGGAGTTGAGGAGGTAAATAACCTTAAATGGGAAAATGCGGCTCTTAAGATGATAGATGTATATCAGGAGGCCATTGATAACTTAAAGTAGAACAAAATAAAATTTAACATATATGGAAAAGTCACTATGTCTTTATTTTCAGGTGCATCAGCCAGACAGACTAAGATTGTACAGATTCTTTGACATTGGAAATGATTCTCAATATTTTGATGAGTTTGCAAACAAGACAATTCTAAAAAGGATTGCACAGCGTTGTTATCTTCCTATGAATGAGCTTATCTATGAGCTTATTCAGAAACACGGAAAGAACTTTAAAGTTGCTTTCTCAATTTCAGGTGCTGCTTTGGAGCAGTTTGAGCAGTACGCTCCTGAGGTATTGGAGAGTTTCCAGAAGCTTGCTTCTACAAAATGTGTAGAGTTCCTTGCAGAGACTTATTCACATAGCCTTGCTTCATTGAAATCTGAGAAAGAGTTCAAGAACCAGGTTAAAGAGCATGCAGCTGCAATAAAGAAATATTTTGGTGTAAAACCAAAGACTTTCAGAAACACTGAGCTTATCTACTCAGATGCAATTGGTGAGGCTGTAGCAGGTATGGGTTACACTACAATGCTTACCGAGGGTGCTAAGCATATTCTAGGTTGGAAGAGCCCTAACTTCTTGTATACAAATGCTATCAATCCTAAGCTAAAGCTTCTTCTAAAGAACTTTAACCTAAGTGATGACATTGCGTTCAGATTTGCAGGAAACAATGTAACCAGCGAGCAGTATGCAGGTTGGTTGGCTGAGGCTGCAAAAGAGGCTGACATCATCAACTTGTTTATGGATTATGAGACATTTGGTGAGCACCAGAAAGCATCAACAGGTATTTTTGAGTTCATGAGAGCTTTGCCAGATGCAGTACTTGCAAATACTGAGCTTAAATTCTGTACCCCTGCTGAGGCAGCTATAAAACACCAGCCTGTAGCACCTGTTGTTGTAGCATATGCAATGTCATGGGCAGACGAGGAGAGAGATACAAGTGCATGGTTGGGTAATGAGCTTCAGAATGAGGCATTTGAGAAACTTTACTCTTTGGAGAAAGGTGTAATGGCAGCTAAAGATGAGGAGTTGTTGGCAGATTTCCGCAAACTTCAGGAGAGCGACCATTTCTACTACATGTGTACCAAATTCTTCTCAGACGGTGCAGTACACAAATATTTTAATCCGTATGACACTCCATACGAGGCATTCATCAACTATATGAATGTATTGAGCGATTTTGCTCTAAGAGTTGAAAAGGCAAATAACAAAAACAAAAAAAAATAAATTAATTAAAATTTAAGTAAGTTTAGTTTGACTCAAAAGGACAAAATTCAAGGATTTTGCCCTTTTGAGTCAAATTGAGTTAAAAAACAGAACGATAAGAATGGTAATTGAGAAAGTAATCAAACCCGATTATCTATTTGAGGCGAGCTGGGAGGTGTGCAATAAGGTTGGTGGAATCCATACTGTTGTTGCTACCAAGGCATTCAAACTTTCTGGAGATTACGGCAGGAATCATATTATGATTGGTCCGGATGTCTGGATGGATGAGAAGCCCAACCCGGAGTTTGCAGAAGACCCAATCCTATTCAGGACATGGAAGAAGCAGGCGGCCTCAGAGGGATTGAGAGTTAGAGTGGGAAGATGGAATGTACCTGGAAATCCAATAGCCATACTGGTGGACTTTACGCCGTTCGTTGCAAAGAAGGATGAGATCTTTGCCCAGATGTGGGAGCAGTTTGGATTGGATTCTTTGAGCGGACAGTGGGACTATACAGAGTCCTTCCTGTTTGGTTATGCTTCAGGTAGAGTGATAGAGAGTTTTGTGAATTTCAACTTACAGCCTCACCATAAAATTGTTGCCCAGTTCCACGAATGGATGACAGGTGCAGGTGTGTTGTATTTGAAGGGGAAGAATCTTTCTATCGGCACTGTATTCACAACTCACGCCACAGTTGTTGGCAGATGTTTGGCATGCAACAACATGCCGTTGTATGACTCTTTGCATGGATATAATGCAGAAGAGCGGGCAAAACAGTTCAATGTAACTGCAAAACACTCACTGGAGAAGAGTGCAGCTATCCAGTCAGATGTCTTTACAACTGTAAGTGACATTACTGCAGCGGAGTGCAAACAGTTCATTGGTAGAGAAGTTGACCTCATTACACCTAACGGCTTTGATAGCAGCTTTGTACCTGAGCCCGACAAATTTGACGAGTGCAGGGCTCTGGCAAGGGAGAAACTCCTTGCAACAGCTTCTGCAATGCATGGTGTAGAGTATGACAACGATACCCTTATTGTAGGTATTGGCGGAAGATACGAGTACAAGAATAAAGGTATAGACATTTTCCTTGATGCATTTGGCAGAATAAGGAACAGTGGCTACAAAGGAAAGAAGATTCTTGCATTTGTAATGATTCCAGGTTGGAACAATGGTCCCGACAAAGCCCTTGCAGGCAAGCTTGCAGGAGAGGGGGATGCCAACTACACCACCAATACAACCCATTCTCTTGTAGAGCCACAGTGGGATGCCATATCGGGAAAAATGAGATACTACGGATTCAATGCCCAGACAGATAATGTGGGTATGGTGTTTGTCCCTAGCTATCTTAATGGCAATGACGGTATTTTCAACATGAAATACTATGACCTGCTTATTGGAATGGACCTTACTGTGTTCCCTTCATACTATGAGCCTTGGGGATATACACCACTTGAGTCATTGGCATTCAAGGTTCCTACAGTAACTACAACATTGGCAGGATTTGGCCTTTGGGTAAAGGAGTACTACAAAGGAGAACACCCGGGCATTGAGGTACTTGAGAGGAATGATGCAAACTATGATGCAGTAGTTGAGGGCGTTATTGCCAAAGTGCTGGATTTTGCATCACTTGATACACAGAAACTTAACGCATATAGAGAGAATGCAGCTGATGTTTCATGCATTGCTCTATGGAAAAACAATATTGAATATTATGTGAAGGCATACTCTTCAGCTTTGGATAAAGTGGTGGAGAGAAAAGGTGCCTTTCCGCAAATTAAAGAGACAAAAGAGATGACTTATCAGAAATACAAAGTGAACACTCCAGAGTGGAGAACACTTTTGATCAACAAAGACCTTCCTACAAAACTTAAACACCTGGATACAATTTCAAAGAACTTGTGGTGGTGTTGGAACCAGGATGCAATTGAGCTGTTCAAGATGGTTGACGCAGAGTTGTGGCAGTTGGCAAACGGCAATCCAATTGCAATGTTGGATATGGTTAACCTTAAGAGATACAAAGAGTTGGCGCAGGATGAGGCTTTTATTGCAAAACTTGATTCTGTATATAAGAACTTTAAGAAATACATGGATGCAAAATCCAAACCTACCACTCCTCAGATCTCTTACTTCTGTATGGAGTACGGTTTGGACACTTCACTTAAGATTTATTCCGGCGGTTTGGGAATCCTTGCAGGTGACTACCTAAAAGAGGCAAGTGATATGAACGTTAACATGAATGCTGTTGGATTCCTTTACAAATACGGTTACTTTACACAGCAGCTTTCTGCACAGGGTGAGCAGGTGGCTAACTATGATCCACAGGATTTCACAAAAACTCCTGCTACTCCTGTAATGGACGAGAACAACAACTGGGTTACCGTTTCAGTTGCATTCCCTGGCAGAAACATCTATGCAAGAGTATGGAAAGTTGCTGTAGGTAGAATTGACCTTTACCTTTTGGATTCTGACATTGACCAGAACCTTCCAGAGGACAGATGTGTAACTCACCAGCTATATGGCGGTGACTGGGAGAACCGTTTGAAACAGGAGCTTCTTCTTGGTATTGGCGGTATCAGAGCATTGAGAGCTTTGGGTATTGATTCAGAGGTTTACCACTGCAACGAGGGACACGCTGCATTTATTGGTGTAGAGCGTTTGAGAGAGTATGTACAGAACAAAGGCCTTTCATTCAATGAGGCTTTGGAGGTTGTAAGAGCTTCATCACTTTACACTACCCATACTCCAGTTGCTGCAGGTCATGATGCATTCCCAGAGGATATGCTTAGAACATATATCTCACACTACCCTGGCAGATTGAATATAGACTGGGCAACCCTAATGTCACTTGGTAAGATTGATCCATATAATGAGGGTGAGAGATTCTCAATGAGTAACCTTGCTGCAAACCTTAGCCAGGAGGTTAATGGTGTAAGCTGGTTGCACGGAAAAGTTAGCCAGGATATCCTTGGCAACTTGTGGCCTGGCTATCTTCCAGAGGAGAACCATGTTGGCTATGTTACAAATGGTGTACACTATCCTACATGGACAGCACCTGAGTGGAAAGAGGTTCATGCAGAGGTATTTGGCGAGGAGTTCAAGACTCACCATTACGACAAGAGCTGTTTTGGCGGCATAAGAAAAGTTGCTGATGAGACAATTTGGGGTATCAGAACTGCACTTAAATCAAAATTGATTGCAAAAGTTAAAGAGGTTATTTCAAATCCGTCTGCTACAAACCACTATTCTCCAGCTCAGATTGTAAAAATAAAGGAGACACTAAGAGACGATATCCTTACAATAGGTTTCGCAAGACGTTTTGCTACATATAAGAGAGCTCACCTTTTGTTCAGAAACTTGGACAGACTTAACGAGATTGTAAACAACCCTGAGCATCCTGTACAGTTCTTGTTTGCAGGTAAAGCACATCCGGCAGACAAACCTGGTCAGGACCTTATCAAACATATTGTAGAGGTTTCAAAAATGCCTCAATTCATTGGTAAGATTGTATTTGTACCTAACTATGACATTACAATTGCAAAACACCTTGTACAGGGTGTTGATATCTGGATGAATACCCCTACAAGACCTCTTGAGGCTTCCGGTACTTCTGGAGAGAAAGCAGTAATGAACGGTGTAATGCACTTCTCTGTTCTTGACGGATGGTGGGTTGAGGGTTATAAAGAGGGCGCAGGCTGGATGCTTCCTATGGAGAGATCATATGACAATCAGGGCTTCCAGGATGAGCTTGATGCAGCAACTATCTACAATATCATTGAGGGAGAGATTGCTCCTATGTACTATGACAAGAATGAGAAAGGTATCTCATCTCCATGGATTGAGACAATCAAGAACTGCGTTGCAGAGGTTGCATGTAACTTTACTACAAACAGAATGATGGAGGATTACATAAGACAGTACTACCTTCCACTTGCCAAGAGAGCATCAAAACTTGTAGCTAAAGACTACGCTGTAGCTAAAGAGATTGCAAACTGGAAAAACAAGATGAGAAGAGAGTGGCCTATGATTGAGGTTCTTGAGTCTTCTAATGTTGACAACCTTTCAGGTGCATTGCTTTTGAACAATGAGTACAAGGCAGAGATGACTTTGTCTGTAGGTGAGATTGATCCTAACGATATTGGAATTGAGATTCTTCTTGCAGAGCCTAACAAGAAAGGCAAATTGTGCATCAAGGAGATTTTTGAGTACAAAGTTAAAGAGTGCAAAGACGGTATTGCAACTTACAAATGTAAGATTGTTCCAGACAAGACTGGCGCATATCATACAGCAGTAAGAATGTATGCTAAAAACAAACAGCTTCCACACAGACAAGATTTTGAGTTGGTAAAATGGTTGTAGCAGCAACAGGCTTTTTTGACGGAGTACATAAAGGACACAAAAAAGTACTTTCTCTCCTGTGCAACATAGCAGCACAGGAGGGAAAAAAAAGTGCGGTCATAACTTTTTGGCCTCACCCCAGGAATGTATTGCAGCAGCAGGCTTATAGCCTGCGGCTCCTTACATCCATTGAGGAAAAAAAGGCCCTTGTAAAGGGAATAGGGGTGAACAAGTTCATTACCATTCCGTTTGGCAAGGAATTCAGCCGCAATACAACAAGAGAGTTCCTTAAGAATTACCTTAAGGACAAATACAATGTCTCTACCCTTATCATTGGGTATGACCACCGTTTTGGACATGACAAGGTTTCCCATGAGGAGATGATTGCCATGGCCCAGGAGATAGGGATAAAGATAATTAAGGTGAGTGAATTCATTCAGGATGACAATGTGATAAGTTCAACCAAAATAAGGAACTTGTTGCAGGAGGGAAGCATAGAAAGAGCTAACGATTTTTTGGGTTACAGGTATGGCCTTAAGGGGGTAGTTGTTTCTGGACAGAAAGTGGGAAGGACCATAGGTTTTCCTACGGCAAACATGAAACTTTACGAGCCGCTAAAAATGATACCTGCGGATGGAGTTTACAGTGTTTTTGTAGAGGTCTTGGGTAAGGTCTATATAGGAATCTGCAACATTGGTACGCGACCTACAGTAGGCGAGAGCAATGAAAGGACAATAGAGACGCATATACTTGATTTCAATGAGGATATCTATGGGCTTGATATTAAGGTTGAGTTTGTGGACAGAATCAGACAAGAACAGAAATTTCCATCATTAGAAGCGCTCAAGGAGCAATTGCAGAAGGATAAGGATTATGCCCAAACCCTTTTGGGAGAGAAACTTGTAAAAAAACTAAGATAATGTTTACTTTGGATTCCGACATCTTGGCAATTCTGTTGGCTATTATTTCTTTTATTATCCCGGCTATAAATGCCATAAGGGAGAAAAAGAAGAAACCAAAGTCACAGGAGCAGACGCAGAGTGATCCATTCCATTTTGTGGAGGAAGAGCAGGAGCCTTCCCACACAGTAGTGGAGGAGTCTCCCGACAAATCTCTTTCAAATGAGATAGAGGACCTCTTTAGCGAACTTCCGGGATTGCAGCACAAGGAGGATCAACAGGTACAGGAGGAGCCGGAGGAGAATGCAAAAAGTGTTAAAGAGAGGATTAAGACTAATCCTAAGGATATGGTGCTTTTTGCAGAAATACTCAAACCAAAGTTTAAGGAATTTGAAAATTAGAAAAAAGAATTAATAAAATTATGTCAGGTAAAGTACACTATTTTACAGAGGAAGGTCTAGAAAAAGTGAAGGCAGAGTTGGCCCACATGATTTCAGTTGAGAGACCTGCTATTTCAAAGGCCATTGCAGAGGCGAGAGACAAAGGTGATTTGTCTGAGAATGCAGAGTATGATGCAGCCAGAGAGGCTCAAGGCTTGTTGGAACTTAAGATTTCCCAGTTGCAGGACATCATTGCAAATGCAAGGGTAATTGATGAGTCAAAGATAAATACAGATCAGGTGCAGCTGCTTACAAAAGTTAAGATTAAGAATCTTGCAAACGGTGCAATTATGGAGTACACAATTGTAGGTGAGACAGAGGCCAATCTTAAAGAGGGTAAACTTGCCGCACAGACTCCTATAGGTAAGGCACTTATCGGGAAGAGAAAAGGTGAGGTTGTTGAAGTGAATGTTCCTAGTGGAATAATTAAATTTGAGATTATTGACATTTCAATCTAATTGGTATGGCTTCAATTTTTACCAGAATTGTAAATGGAGAGATTCCTTCCTACAAAGTTGCTGAGGATGAGAATTTCTATGCATTTTTGGATATAAATCCATTGGCAAAAGGACATACACTTGTAATTCCCAAAATGGAGGAAGATTATATATTCAATCTTCCATCAGAAACATATCAGGGCTTGTGGAACTTTGCAAACAAGGTTGCCAAAGCTTTGGATATTGCTGTCCCAAGCAAAAGGGTAGGGGTGGCAGTATTGGGAATGGAGGTACCTCATGCGCATATCCATCTTGTTCCATTGCAGAGTGAGCAGGATCTTGACTTCAGAAAGGAGAAACTTTCCCTTTCTAGTGAAGAGTTTATTGCCATTGCGCAAAATATTTCAAATGCATTTTCAACACTATAGAATAAAATGAAAAGAATTTTTGTATTGGGTTTGGCTGCACTTTTTGCAGTTTCATGCTCTAAAAGTAACACAGCAGTAGTTAATGCTACAATTAATGGGGCTGCCCAGAAAGATATAATTGTTTCCCAGTTGGCTGTAACCCAGCTTAAGGTTGTTGATACAATAAAAACAAATGGGAACGGAGTCCTAAAAGGCAAGATATCGGTTGAACAGACTCCTAACTTCTACTATTTGTCATACAATGGTAAAAAGCTTGCATCACTTATCCTTAAGGCTGGTGACAATGTTACCATTACTGTAGACACCCTAGGTAAAAACCTTGTAATTGAAGGATCTGCTGAGTCATCACTTCTTATGGAATATGACCAGATGATGGCAACATCAATGGCCAAGATGGAGGCGCTTACTGCAAAAATGAGTGAGGCAGAAAAGGCTAATGATATGAAATTGGCACAGCAATACAATGCAGAGCTGGGAAAGGTATATGTACAGCACAAACAGGGAGTAATCAAAAATATAATGAAGAATCCATACGCATTTGCAAATATTCAGGCATTGCACCAGTCATTCGCTCAGGTATTGCCAGTATTTGGAGATGCTAATGACTTCCTTCTAGTGCAGAGAGTGCATGATTCATTGCAGACTGTATACCCAAATTCAGTTTATGTAAAATCTCTTAAGGAGCAGTTGGAAGCAGCAAATAAAGTGCAGGAGATGGCTATTAAAGTATCTGAGGCATCACAGGTATCTTTCCCTAATATTATCCTTCCAGATGTAAATGCCAAAAATATTGAGTTGGCATCATTGGAGGGTAAACCGTTTATCCTTATGTTCTGGGCATCTGAAGACGCAAACCAGAAAATGTTCAACAATGACCTTATGGACATTTATAATAAATACAAGGCTAAAGGATTTGAGATTTACCAGGTTAGTGTTGACACAGACAAAACAGCATGGGCTACTGCTGTAAAAGAGCAGAATTTGCCATGGATAAGTGTTTGTGACGGAAAAGGTGCAGCTTCACCTGCAGTAGCTGCATACAATGTAGCTACAATACCTTCAGTTTTTGTTTTTGATAAAAACGGTGACATCATATTAAGCCAGAGATATGCAATAACTAAGGCAGAGATTCTTAAGGCAGTTGAGAAAGCAGTAAAATAGCATTATCCACTGCATACAAGATAAAAGGAGGTTGACATAAAGTCTTCCTCCTTTTTTATATTGGATTATTTTATTCCTTACAATCCTATAGCAGTTTTTTAGGTTTCCCTGCTATAAAATCTTTAAGGTAAAATGGCTCAAAATAGGCATTGTCCTCAAATTCTCCCCTCATAAGTTTGTCAGCAGCAATAACTCTCATTCCTATTGCATGAGGTTCCTGAGGCGCAAAATAGGCATTTGGATTGCCACCAACAAGATCTTTAAATTTTTCTGCGCCGTTTCCTGTAAAAAGGACAGGACCTGCAGCAAGTTCTGAGGCATAGCTGTTCTCATCAAGAATCTTTGCTTCAACCTTAGTAAGCTGTTCCCCTTTGGAGTTGAAGTTTGCTGTATAAACCTCCATTCTCCTGGCATCAATCATAGGAACAATAAGGAAATCACCCTCACCGGTGTACAATTTGTTGTCAATAGCCATCTGGGCGATGGTTGCCAGAGTGCATACAGAGATAAGCGGTTTGCCGGATCCATAACACAAACCTTTTGCACATGAAACACCTACACGCAAACCTGTATAGGAGCCCGGGCCTTTGCTTACCGCTACGCCGCTACAATCATCCATTTTAAGATTGTTCTCCTCCAGGATATCGCAAATGTATCTGGCCAGCAGCGATGCGTGAGCCTTTGGCTGGTTAATATACTTCTCCGCAATAATCTCATTCCCTTTTGTAAGGGCTACAGAACAAGAGTCTGTAGCTGTTTCTAAAAGTAATATATAATTCTCCATAGTCTATTCCGTTTTGGCGGTTACCATAGAGCCCTCATAGAGGTCTCTGCTTATAGCCGTATAAGGGGCAACAACAATTGAACACGAGTCTTCAAGGCCTTTGGTAACCTCAATGCTGGTCATATCCTGAATACCGGTCTCAATGCATCTTACTTTAACTTTTTTTGTGGCATTGTCATATACAAATACTTGCTGTAGAACCTTATCTTGGTTTCCAAGTGAATCTATAAGCCCTTTTCTGGTTGTTATTGCCTGCAAAGGTACAATAAGAATTCCATCTTTTTTCTCTGTTTGGATATAAACTGAGGCGCTCATGCCAGGACGGAACGGAATATTGCTGCAACTAAGCAAATCTCTGTAGGATTCAGGCAAGATAAGAACCTTAACAGCAAAGTTGGTAACCTGATCAGTAGAGATTGTTTCACCTGAATTCTTGGAAGAGTTGGCCACATGTGTAACAACTCCCTTAAACTTGCGGTTTGGGTATGCGTCAACCTCAATGGTGGCTGTATCCTTGGTATTTAGGCGTATGATGTCAATCTCGTTTACATCTACCAGTACCTCCATTTGGCTAAGGTCTGCAATTCTGAGCATCTCGGTACCAGCCATTTGTGTTGTTCCTACAACGCGCTCGCCAATTTCTACACTCAATTTGGAGATGGTACCGCTCATTGGGGCATATATATTGGTCTTTGTAAGATTTTCTTCTGCCTCCTTTAATGATGCCTCTGCGCTTTTTACATTATATTCTGCAGCTTTAAGCTGGCTGGTGGCAATTTCAAACTCCGCAAGAGATTTCTCATAATCTGCCTGAGAAATTGTTTTTTTGTTATAGAGGGAAATATTTCTCTTGTGGGAAAGTTCTGTCTGTTTGAGTTGTGCCTGCTGTTGCAGATATTGTGCTTTAACAGCATTCAAAGAGGCCTCAGCTCTATCTCTGGCAGAAATATATACATCCTGTTTTATTTGCAGGATAAGGTCTCCTTTTTTTACAATATCCCCTTCCTGAAAATTCAGACTTATAATCTCACCGGATACATCGGGACTAATCTTCACCTCTGTAACAGGTTGTATTTTGCCATTTGCAGGTATTGACTCTGATATGCTTCCAATGGCAGGAGTTGCTATGGTAACCTCCAGCCCTGTGGCAGAGTTGTTGCGGCCAATGGCTATTAACAATACAATAACTGCCGCTGCGGCTATAAGGATATATTTTTTACTCTTGTTGTTGTTTTTCTGTGCCATATCTGTAGATTTATAGGGTAATAGGGATATTCCTGTAATAGTCTAGGATTTTCAGTTGGAAAACATACTGGTATTTGCTCTGCAGCAGGGCTGATTCAGCTTTAAAAAGGTTGTTTTTTGCAACAGTGTAGTCTGTACCGTCAAGCATTCCAAGATTAAATTTCTCTTGTGTATATTTGAATGTCTCCCTTGCAGAATCTGCATTATGGTTAGCCGCCTCAAATTTCTGATAGCATGAACCGGCCTCATTGCATGCTTGCTGAATCTCTTTCATTATACTCTGTAGAGCTATCTGGTAACCTATCTTTGAACTCTCTACATTTAGTTTGGAGTTCTTTATGGCAGTATTGTTTCTTCTGCCGTTAAGGATAGGAAAAGAGAGGCCAAATCCTATAGAAGGATTCCTGTTGTTGTCAAACTGTTGTAAGAATGCTGCCTTTTGGTTGTCGCTATAATAAGTCCCGTATCCTGCACTGAATGACAAGGTAGGGAGTGCTGCTCCCTTCTGTATTTTATACTGAAGTTTACTCTGCTCCATTGCAAGTTCAGCCCCTTTTATTGCCGGCAGTGACTGTGCTTGGGCAAATATCTCATTTGCATCAGCCGGCATATAGTCCAATATGAGATGTCCAATCTGAGGAATTTCAATATCAAAATTATCACTGCTTATATCCAGAAGCTGCATGAGGGCAAGTTTGTTGCTCTTTACATTATTTTGGGCATCTATAAGCTGTACCTTTTCATTGGCAAGCTGGGCCTGAACTTCCAATAGGGAGCCATAAGCCTGACTGCCTGCCTCAACAAGTTCTCTTGTCCTTTCCACCTGTGCCGCAACACTGTTATAACTCTCCAGTGCGGTAGATTCCATCTCCATGCTGAGCAATACCTGCAAATAACTGCGGACAATGGATAATGAAATTTCATTCTGCAGTTTTTCTATATTGGTATATGCTATCTCTACCTGTTTTTTGTTGCTTTTAACCCTATTGTGCTTTTGCAACCCCTCAAAAAGTGCAATGGAAGATGAAATGTTCATGGACGTACTTTGGGAGAGGTCATTTTCTATAATTGCAAGATCATTAAGGTTTACAGACCTTCCCCAACTCATACTGTGGTTAATGGAGGCATTGAGGGAGGGGACATATCCCATTTTGGACTCTGCAAGATTATTTTCTGCCTGGGCAACCTGAAGTTTCTGCTGTTTTATTTGCAGATTATTCTCCTTTGCATAATTAATGCATCTCTCCAGAGACCATTTCTGTTGGGAGAATACAGACATTGATACCATTGTGGCAGCTATGACAAATATGAAAAACTTGGGTTTGAACATAAGCCTCCTTTTGTTACAAAATTAAAAAAAATATAGTAAGGAGGGTAAGAATAATAATCCATTACCCTCCATTTTAACTCATATTACAAATCCCGTTCCTAAATAAGCGGATTATACAATTGGTCTGCCGGTCATCATCTTTCTAATCTGATTGGCCATGTAAATCATCTTGCATATAGAGCCTATGCATTCTGCAATAAACTCAACGAGCTTGGCAACCTCTTTGTCTTTACCTCCATAAATGGAAGCTGCCTCCTTTAACCCTATTTCAATAAGATTGTTCATACATACCTCCTGTTATAAATTGTTCCACCCTTTTCTGAACCCTTTAATAATCTCATGGTGATACTCCATAATAAAATCAAAAGCCTTTTTAATGTAATCCCATACGCCTTGGATACATGCTACAGTAGTACCGCCCATGATGCATTGCAACTGGCTGTTGCCAATACAAATTAATCCACCACCATCCATTTTAATCTTTTTCATAAAAATCTGTTTTAAATTCCCTACCGTAAGGTGCTCCGTAGGTCTCCACCCCAAACTCTCCGTGGCCTTTGGAGAGTTTAGCCTATATGCACAATATTGTCTGCAATTTCAAGATTATCTAATTTATGTGTTATTATAATTATTGTCTTGTTTCTTCTCTTGAGCCTCTTTAAGCATTCCATGACACATTTCTCGCTCTCTTTGTCCAGCGAGGAGGTAATTTCATCAAAAATAAATATCTGTGGATCTTTATACATGGCTCTGGCAATAGCAATTTTCTGACATTCTCCTCCCGACAACCCATTGCCCCCTTCCCCTGCTACAGTAAGCAATCCTTGTGGAAACTGCTCAATCATATATGTCATTTTAAGTTCTGAGCAGATTTGGACAACTTTATCTATGCTGGGAGAAACCTCTCCCATAGTTATGTTATTGAGTAGGGTAGTGTTCAGCAGGCACCCTCTTTGCGGTACATACCCTATCATATTCCTCCATAAAGCGGGCGCAAACTGTGCAATGTTTACGCCGGCAAAGGAAATGCTCCCTGCAGTAGCACTCCAGTCTCCGAGAATCAGCTTTGCAAGAGTGCTTTTGCCGCATCCGCTCTCCCCTGTAATTGCTGTGATTTGCCCTTGTGGAAAAGTAATGGACATACGGTTAAAAAGGCAGTCTCTTCCGGGGAATCTGAACTCAATATTATCCACTACAATATCACCGCAAAGTCCAATAGGGGAGAGCTTGTCTGCTGAATGTGAGAATTCGTCGGGAAGAAGGATAATTTCTGAAACCCTTCTGTATGAAACTTCTGCTTTGGAAATAAGTTCCGCTGCCCTTATGATGTTGTCCAGAGGAACGGTGAGGAATGAACAAAGGGAGTAGAAACCTACCAGTTCTCCAATACTCATTTCCCCTTTTAGGACAGATGCAGATCCCACTGTAAGGATAATGCATATAAGCAGTCTGGAGAGCCCCATTGTGCAGATTCCCATAATGTTGGCTATTCCGGCAAGGTGGTTTGTCTGTCTCATCAGGAGTGTTAGCCTCTTTCCAATACTCTCACCTGCAAAAAGGGAGGCATTGTAATGCCTAATACACTCCATGGCAGAAATCTGCTCCAGCAGCTGTGTCTCAAAAGCAGAATTGGCCATGGCAATATCCTTGCTGTATTTTTTGTTGAAGTATCCCGACAATTTGAAAAGCCCCCAATACCCTGGTATAAATAGCATTATAATAGCAGCCAGAATTGGATTATATAGCAACATTATTGCAAGTGACGCAATTACGGTAATGATACTTGTTAATGTTCCTATTATCCCTTCTGTTACAAGAGAACGGATATTGTGGATATCATCTCTCCTGGATGCCAAATCTCCTGCAGTGTAATTATTAAAAAAACCGGCAGGGAGTTTCAGCAGCTTTTCAAGATATTGGGCAGTGAGTGCTGTCTCTATTTTAATGCTGCTGCGAATCAGATACCTTGCAGTTGCGTATCCAAGGTAGAGGGAGCATACCATAAGGATAAATGCCAGCACACCGGCAATGGTAATCCAGAGGCGTTCTCCCATAGGCAATATATTGTCAATCAGCTGTTGCAGCAGGAATGTGGTGCTTATACTTGTAGCAGTGCATAGTACAGTCCCTCCAAAAGCCAGGAGTATCTCCGTGAGGTTGTATTTGGCAAGAGAGAATATAGTATGAAGCATACCTTTTGTTTCTCCCTTTTTGCAATGTGCAAAATTGTTTCCAGGTACAATTACAATGATATTGCCACTCCACATGGATTTGAATTCCAGGTGCGGCAGCCTTATGAAATCACCTGTGGCAGGGTCCATTATCTTTACCTTTTCCTTTTCAACTGAGTATACTGTTACATAGTGGTAAAAGCCTTCTTTGTCAACGATATGCGCTATTACCGGAGTCTCAAGCTCTTTTATGTGCTTCAACTCTTTCTGGGGTGAGCAGTATCCTTTGGCACTGAGTCCAAGAGCCGTGGCTCCATCTATCAGACCAAGCATGGAAATGCCTTGCGGAGTACAGCCGCACAGGAGCCGGATATGAGCAAGAGATTCTTTAATTCCGTAGAATGCGGCAATTGAAGCAAGGCATGCAGCACCACAATCATATTTGTAGTGTTGCTTTACCTTAAGTTTCCCTGTTCTGTATAATTTGTCTCCAATCATGGCAGTGCAGGAAATAGAATGAATGGAACAAGTGACAGCACAAGGGTAGCTGCCAGCATTATAATGAAAAGGATATTCCCCATTTTGCGGGGAATGAGAATCCACTGGGGTGATTCTTTAAGCAGTTCCAGTGATGAGAGTTGACAAGCCATACAGTTTCCTTTTTTTGCAAATGTGGAAACTGCAGTAAACTTATGCCAGAAGTAGCGTAAATTTTACGCCAAGATTTTTTCTTAAGAAAAAATTCTTTCCAAAAACGGAAAAATATTGCGGTTGAACTGCTCCAGAAAGGCATATCCTTTGGAACCGTCAAGAATTTCCTTTGGAATAAGGTTAAAGAGATTGTTTATGTAATTGATGATATATACCGCAAGCGAAAGTAAAATTGTGGCTTTTAATGCGCCAAAAACAAAACCGAGCAGGCGGTTCAGCCATCCAAGCAGACTTAATTTTATAATGCTCTCAATCCCTTTACCAATAAAGTGGGCCAGGATAACCACAACTATGAATATTACTGCAAATGCAATTATTCTCAATGATTCTTGTGCAAGATTAAGAGTAAGGAGCTCTTTTGCCTGTAGTGATAGCCATGTTGAGAACCTGAAACCGCTCCATATTCCAAGCAGTACACCCACAATACTCAATATCTGTTTCACAAATCCTTTGAAAGTTCCCCATATGGCAGCTGCTACAATAATTATGGCAATTATGATGTCAATTATTCCTGTTCCCATAGCCGTTATTTTTTTTCAAAAATAACTCTTTTTTCTATTGTCATATAGTGCAATAAATAAGTTTTTTAAATGTATATTTGCAGATTCTAAAAATATAAAATTTGACAAAATGGGTTTTGCGGAATATAAAAATCTGGATTTAGTAGAGATTAACCGCACTGTTCTGGAAAAATGGAAAGCTGAGCAGTGCTTTGAGAATACTCTTAAGGCAAGAGAAGGGGCTAAGAAGTTTGTGTTTTTTGAGGGACCTCCTTCTGCTAACGGTATGCCTGGTATCCACCATGTTATGGCCAGAGCAATTAAGGATGCGTTCTGCCGTTTCAAGACTCAGAGCGGTTATTTGGTGCAAAGAAAAGCCGGATGGGATACTCATGGTCTTCCTGTGGAGCTTGGTGTAGAGAAGATGTTGGGAATTACCAAGGAGGATATTGGCAAAAAGATATCTGTAGATGATTATAACAGTGCCTGCCGTAAGGAGGTTATGAAATATACAAAAGAGTGGGTTGCCCTTACAGAGAGAATTGGTTACTGGGTGGATATGGACAATCCTTACATCACATACGACAACAAGTATATTGAAACTCTATGGCACTTGCTCAAGGATATTTATGGCAAGGGATTGCTTTATAAGGGTTATACAATCCAGCCATATTCACCGGCTGCAGGTACAGGCTTGAGCTCACACGAGCTTAACCAACCAGGTTGTTACAGGGATGTTAAGGATACAACTGTTGTAGGACAGTTCAAGATAAAGCAGCCTAAACCTGAGATGGCACAGTGGGGTACCCCTTATTTCTTGGCGTGGACAACCACTCCATGGACTTTGCCTTCTAACGTGGCACTTTGTGTTGGCCCTAAGATTGAGTATGTGGCAGTGCAGACTTACAATGCTTATACAGCAGAGAAGATGACAGTTGTTCTTGCAAAGAACCTTCTTTATACACATTTCAACAAAAAGGCTGAGGAGATTGCGCTTGAGGATTACAAACCTGGAGACAAGCTTGTTCCGTTTAAAGTTGTTGCGGAGTATAAGGGTCCGGAGCTTGTCGGGATGGAGTATGAGCAGCTTATCCCTTGGGTAAAACCAGTTTCAGTTGATGCTTCGGGCAAATGGAGTGATGCATCAGACAAGGCATTCCGTATTATTCCAGGTGATTATGTGACTACAGAGGATGGTACAGGTATCGTGCACATTGCACCTACTTTTGGTGCTGATGATGCTTTTGTAGCGCGTGCAGCAGGTATCCCTTCTTTGTTTATGATTAACAAACGTGGTGAGACCCGTCCTATGGTAGATCTTACAGGTAAGTTCTACATGATGGATGAGCTTGATGAGGAGTTTGTAAAACAGTGTGTAAATGTTGAGGCATATAAGGAGTATGAGGGAAGATGGGTTAAGAATGCATATGATCCGCAGTTTACAGTAAACAATGTGTTTGATGAGAAAGCTGCAGCTGCAGCTGAGAATCTTGACATTGCAATTTGTCTTATGATGAAGGGGGCAAACAAGGCGTTCAAGATTGAGAAACATACGCATAACTATCCTCATTGCTGGAGAACAGACAAACCTGTATTGTATTACCCGTTGGATTCTTGGTTTATCAGAACCACTGCAGTACAGGATGAGCTTATTGCATTGAACAAGACCATTAACTGGAAACCTGAGAGCACAGGTACAGGCCGCTTTGGCAAATGGTTGGAGAACTTGCAGGACTGGAACCTTTCAAGAAGCCGTTACTGGGGTACTCCGCTTCCTGTATGGAGAACAGAGGACAAGAAGGAGGAGATGTGCATAGGATCTGCCCAGGAGCTTTATAATGAGCTTGAGAAATCTGTTGCTGCAGGTTTCATGGCTTCAAATCCTCTTAAGGATAAAGGTTTTGTTCCTGGTGATTTTTCTAAGGAGAACTATGAGAAAATTGATCTTCACAGACCTTATGTAGACAGGTATATCCTTGTTTCACCAAGCGGCCAGCCAATGAAGAGGGAGCTTGACCTTATTGACGTTTGGTTTGATTCAGGTGCCATGCCGTTTGCACAGGAGGGATTGGAGAATTTGGGCAAAGAGCAGTTTGGACAGACAGCTGACTTTATTGCAGAGGGTGTTGACCAGACACGCGGATGGTTCTTTACACTTCATGCAATCTCTACCATGGTAAACAAGCGTGTTGCCTTTAAGACAGTTCTTTCAAACGGTCTTGTACTTGACAAGGTGGGCAATAAGATGAGTAAGAGACTTGGTAATGCTGTTGATCCGTTCAAGGCTTTGGATGAGTACGGTGCAGATTCTCTAAGATGGTATATGCTTACAAATGCGCAGCCTTGGGATAACCTTAAGTTTGACTTTACGGGTGTTGATGAGGTTAAGAGAAAATTCTTTGGTACCCTATATAACACTTATTCATTCTTTGCGTTGTATTCTAATGTTGACGGCTTTGACAACAAGGCTCCACAGGTGCCTGTAGAGGATCGTCCTGAGATTGACCGCTGGATTATCTCATACCTTAACACTCTTGTTAAGGAGGTTAAGGCATGCTATGAGGATTATGATGTTACTACAGCGGGAAGAAAGATTCAGGACTTTGTGTGTGACCACTTGAGCAACTGGTATGTGAGATTGAACAGAAAACGTTTCTGGGGAGGTTCAATGAGCCAGGACAAACTTGCAGCTTACCAGACATTGTATTCATGTCTTGAGACTGTAGCTATCCTTGCAGCACCAATTGCTCCGTTCTTTATGGAGAGACTGTTCTTGGATTTGAATGCAGTATCAGGTATGCACTCAGAGAGCTCGGTTCACCTTGTGCTTATGCCTGAAGTTGAGGAGAAATATATTGACAAGGATCTAGAAGAGAGAATGGCACTTGCACAGTTGAGCACTTCTATGGTTCTTGCACTAAGAAAGAAAGTGAACATTAAGGTAAGACAACCTCTTGCTAAAATAATTATCCCTGTACTTGATTCAAAAATTCAGGAACAGTTGGAGAAAGTAAAGAACCTTGTACTTAATGAGATTAACGTTAAGGAGGTAGAGTTCATTACAAATACAGAGGGACTTATAACCAAGAAGATTAAACCTAACTTTAAGACTTTAGGCAAGAAGTACGGCAAGATGATGAAAGATATAGCCGCTGCATTTGCGCAGTTTACCCAGAGTGATATTTCAGCAATTGAGGCAGCTGAGAACTATACCTTTACAGTAGCCGGTGCTGAGGTTATACTTGAGAGGGCAGACTACGAGATTACATCCGAGGATATGCCGGGCTGGTTGGTTGCTACAGAGGGCAAGCTTACAGTTGCTATGGATATCACCATTACCGATTCGCTTAAGAAGGAGGGTGTGGCACGTGAGTTGATAAACAGAATCCAGAACTTGAGAAAAGAGAAGGATTTTGAGATAACAGACAGAATTGAGGTTTGCATTGCAAAACGCAATGATGTAGTTGAATCGTTGGCTGAGTTCTCGTCTTATGTATGTGAGCAGACATTATGTGAAAATATTACTCTGGCAGATTCTCTTGAGGGTGCCGACAAGGTAGAGTGGGAGAATGGCGAGATGCTTGATATTTCAATTAAATTGTTAAATTTGTAATATCAAAATCAGATAGTTATGAATACAGAAGAGAAAGTAAGGTACAGTGATGCCGAGTTGCAGGAGTTCAAGGAGTTGATTCTTCAGAAACTTGAGACAGCAAAGCAGGACTACGAGGAGCTGAGGGCTGCAATTACCCACAGTGCCAGCAACGGTGTTGAGGATACATCTCCTACATTCAAGGTACTTGAGGAGGGAGCATCTTCACTTTCTAAAGAGGAGTCGGGTCAGCTTGCACAGAGACAGTACAAGTTTATCCAGAATCTTGAGGCTGCTCTTATTAGAATTGAGAACAAGACATACGGTATTTGTAGAGAGACCGGCAAGCTTATCCCTAAGGAGAGGCTTATGCTAGTACCTCATGCAACCCTAAGTGTAGAGGCTAAAAACAAAAGATAGAAGATGAAGTTATCCAAAGGTTCCTTAATCTCTATCCTTATAATTTTATTGCTTGTTATAGATCAGGTGATAAAATTTGCGGTAAAGCTTAACATGACACTGGGTGAAAGCATCCCGGTATTTGGAGAATGGTTCCAGATATGCTTTATAGAGAACAATGGAATGGCTTTTGGAATGCAGTTTGGCGGATCAATAGGCAAGCTTGCATTGAGCCTTTTCAGGGTGGTCCTTATTGGAGCTATCATTATTTATTTGAGAAAACTGCTAAAAAAAGGGGATACCCCCACAGGTGTACTTGTGGGGCTTTCCCTTGTTTTGGTTGGAGCTATAGGAAATGTAATTGACTGTCTTTTCTACGGAGAGATATTCAGTGCATCAACATATACCAAGGTTGCCCAGCTTTTTCCTCCCGACGGAGGATATACAGGGCTCCTATATGGAAAAGTGGTAGATATGTTCTATTTTCCCATTATTAATACCACTTGGCCAGATTGGATGCCTTACTGCGGAGGAAAAGAATTTATCTTCTTCCGGCCTGTGTTCAATTTTGCAGATGCATGTATATCCGTTTCAGTAATATATATGCTTATTTTCCAGAGAAAATTCTTTTCACAGGAAGAAACAACCAAATAAAATACAAATCCCTGAAGCATTGCTTCAGGGATTTTGCTTTATATTGTGTTGATTATTTCTTTATTTTCTCAATAAGTTTCTGTCGGGAAAAATGGATTCTGCTTTTAACTGTACCAAGGTGCAGGCCAAGCTCATCTGCTATCTCCTGATATTTGTAACCGCTGTCATGCATCTGGAACGGAATCCTGAACTCCGGTTCAAGGGAATTTACCATAGCAGTAAGCTCACGGAAATTGTAATCACTCTCAGGACTGGTCTGAGCCGGTCTGCTGTTAAGGACAAAGTCCTGAACATCTTTGTTAAAAATAGCCTGTTTCTTTAACCTGCGCCTATAATCGTTGATAAAGGTGTTTTTCATAATTGTATACATCCAGGCTTTGATATTGGTCTGCTCATCAAATTTATCCTGGTTGTTTAGAGCTTTGAAATAAGTTTCTTGCACCAAGTCTTTTGCGTCATCCATATCAGCGGTAAGGCTGTACGCATATCTGGTAAGACTAGGCTCCAGGTTAATAATCTCGTTGTTGAAATTTGTGTTAGCCATAATTCACAAAGATTACTAGTTGAATAACCCTAATTGATTCATTTTGTTTTCTGATAGCGAAATTATAGACAACGTCCTGTAATAATATTGCCAATAAATTGAGATAATGTTAAGATTTAGTTAACTTGTGAAGTAAAAGTTTCAAAAGCTGTTTTATGAAATTTTACAATTTTTAACAAATTGCCATAAATTAAAGTAAAAAAATTTGCAGATAATAAAATAATTCCTACCTTTGCAATCCCAAAGCAAATGCAGAGGGTATGCACAGGTGGCAGAGTGGTCGATTGCGGCGGTCTTGAAAACCGTTGATCTGAGAGGATCCGGGGGTTCGAATCCTTCCCTGTCCGCTGAAAAGAGGAAGTTACAACGCAAGTAACTTCCCCTTTTTCAATATATTATG
>JAZTYE010000063.1:0-8263 GCA_045636765.1 Candidatus Egerieisoma sp. | reverse complement strand
CTTGGAGAGGTTAACCGCGAACAGGTTTCAAAAATCATAGACCCTCTAAATGCCACCTTCAAGCTCATGAAGGAGCAGATGCAGAAGATGGAGGAGAGCGTGCAGAAAGTCAATACCGACTCTGCAGAGAGAAAAGTTGCCATCACCCAGACAATTGAAGCCCTTGCCAAGGAGACACTAAAGGTTGGCGAGCAGGCAGGAGACCTTGCAAAAGCCCTTAAGAACAAGAGCAAAGTGCAAGGCGACTGGGGTGAGCAGGTACTTGAGAACATCCTGGAAGGGAGCGGTTTGCGCATAGATGAGGACTACTACACCCAGTATAATGTAAAGGGTGAGGGCAATGAGAATTTCCGCCCCGACGTGGTGGTAAAATGCCCCGGAGAAAAATATATTGTCATTGATTCAAAGGTCTCCCTCACCGCCTATCTGAATTATGTATCTGCAGATGATCCCCAGGAGCAGAAAAGGTGCGCCAAGGAGAACCTTGAGTCCATAAAGAAGCATATTGATGAGCTCTCTGCAAAGAACTATGAAAAACTTGTCGGGAATACAATTTCCCATGTCCTCATGTTCATTCCAAATGAGGGAAGTTACATTCTGGCACTGCAGACAGACCCTAAAATTGCCCAATATGCATTCTCAAAGAATGTGCTGCTGATTAACCCAACCAACCTTATGATGAGCCTCAAACTCATCTACAATATATGGCAGAGCGAGCGCCAGAGCAGGAATGTTGAAAATATTGTTGCAGAAAGCACAGGACTTTATGAAAAATTTGCAGGGTTCCTTGAGACCTTTACAGATGTGGGAACCAAGATACAATCCTTGCAGAAAGCCTTTGATACTGCAGAAAATCAGCTTTGTACGGGGCGTGGCAACCTTATCCGCAGGGTTGAGGGGCTAAAGGAAAAGGGTATCCTCCCCAAAAAGTCTCTTTCCGACAAATATCTGGATAAAGCAAGGGAATAGCTGAAAAAAGCTTATCTTTGTATGTTTGAAAAAATCAGAAAATTAATTCATAAAATATATGGCTAAAAAGATTCTTTTATTGGGCTCCGGCGAATTGGGAAAGGAGTTCGTTATTGCGGCACAGCGTAAAGGACAGTATGTTGTGGCTTGTGATTCATACGCAGGTGCTCCTGCAATGCAGGTTGCAGATGAGTGCGAGGTATTCAGCATGCTGGATGGAGATGCACTTGAGGTTGCCGTTGCAAAACACAAACCAGATCTTATTGTACCTGAGATTGAGGCAATCCGTACAGAGAAACTCTACAAGTTTGAGGAGCAGGGAATACAGGTTGTACCAAGTGCAAAAGCTGTAAACTTTACAATGAACCGTCAGGCTATCAGGGATCTTGCGGCTAATGAGCTTGGTCTTAAGACAGCAAAATATTTTTATGCAAAATCTTTGGAGGAGCTTAAAGAGGCTGCCCAGAAGGTTGGATTCCCTTGCGTGGTAAAACCTTTGATGAGCTCAAGCGGAAAAGGCCAGTCTGTAGTTAAAAGTGCAGATGATCTTGAGCAGGCTTGGATTTACGGTTGCGAGGGTAGCCGTGGTGATATCAAAGAGCTTATCATTGAGGAGTTCATCAAATTTGACAGTGAGATTACCCTTCTTACCGTCACCCAGAAAAACGGCCCTACCCTATTCTGCCCTCCTATAGGACATGTACAGATAAGCGGAGACTACAGGGAGAGTTTCCAGCCGGCTCCTGTAAAGCCTGAGCACTTGCTTGAGGCTCAAGAGATGGCTGCCAAAGTAACTGCAGCACTTACAGGTGCAGGTATCTGGGGTGTTGAGTTCTTCCTCAGCAACGAGAACGGCGTATATTTCTCAGAGCTTTCTCCAAGACCTCATGATACAGGAATGGTTACCCTTGCAGGTACCCAGAACCTTAACGAGTTTGAGCTTCACTGCCGCGCGGTGCTTGGACTTCCAATCCCAGAGATTACCCAGGAGAGAATTGGCGCAAGTGCTGTAATCCTTTCAGAGATTGCAAGCAACGAGGCTCCACGCTACAGCGGCGAGGAGGAGGTTTGCAAAGAGACAAATACATATTTGAGAATCTTTGGAAAACCAACAACCAGAAAGAACCGCCGTATGGGTGTTGTAGTATCATACGCCCCTAACGGAAGTGATTTGGATGCTTTGCGCAACAAATGTAAAGCTGCTGCAGCAAAGGTTAAGGTTTATTAAAATTGGACAATAATCAAATAATAAAGATAAATGAGAGCATTATTTTCAGTATCTGACAAGACTGGCGTAGTTGATTTTGCCAAAGAGCTTGTTGGTTTAGGTTGGGAGATCATTGCTACCGGAGGCACAATGAAACTGCTTCAGGATGCAGGTCTTAATGTAATCAACATCAGTGAGGTTACAGGTTTCCCTGAAATTTGTGACGGACGCGTAAAGACACTTCACCCAAAAGTGCATGGCGGTCTTCTTGGAAGACGTGACCTTGATAGCCACATTGCGCAGCTTAAAGAAAACGGCATAGAGTTCATTGATATGGTTTGTGTAAACCTTTATCCTTTCAAACAGACAATTGCAAAACCTGACGTAACAATGGAGGATGCAATTGAGAATATTGACATTGGAGGCCCTTCTATGCTACGTTCAGCTGCTAAGAACTGGAGCGCTGTTACTGTTGTCTGCAACCCTGAGAACTATGCAAAAATCATTGCTGAGATTAAAGAGAGCGGCAACACTACCAAAGAGACCCGTCTTCAGCTTTCTGCAGAGGCTTATACCCACACTGCAGAGTATGATATGATGATTGCTGCATACATGCGCAAAGCTGCGGGCTTGAACGAGAAACTTTTCTTGGAGTATGACTTGGTACAGAGCTTGCGTTACGGAGAGAACCCTCATCAGGAGGCTAAATTCTACAGCAAAGCTGAGTGCGGCTCATATTCTTTGGCAAACGCAAAACAGCTTAACGGAAAAGAGCTTTCATACAACAACATACAGGATGCAAACGCAGCATTGTGCATTGCACGTGAGTTTGACGAGCCATTCTGTGTTGGATTGAAACACATGAACCCTTGCGGCGCTGCAATTGGAACAGACGTTGTTGACGCATGGACAAAAGCATACGAGGCAGACAAGGTAAGTATCTTTGGAGGCATTGTAGCTGTTAACCGCGAGATAAACAAAGAGGCTGCAGAACTGATGAAACCTATCTTCCTTGAGATTATCATGGCTCCTTCATTCTCTCCTGAGGCATTGGAGATCCTTTCTACCAAAAAGAACCTTCGTCTGTTGCAGGTTGACATGACCAAAGATGATTCAACTGTAGATCAGTACGTAAGTGTAAACGGCGGTATGTTGGTTCAGAACCTTGATAAGAAAACTGTAGAGGTAACAGCAGATATGTGTGTAACCGAGACCAAACCTACAGCTGAGCAGATTACAGACCTTAACTTTGGCTGGAGAATTGTAAAACACGTTAAATCAAACGCTATAGTTGTTGTTAAGGACGGCCGTACCCTTGGTGTTGGTGCCGGCCAGATGAACCGTGTAGGTTCTGCAGAAATTGCCCTTAAACAGGCTCAGGCTGCAGGCTTTACAGAGGGGCTTATCCTTGCATCTGACGGTTTCTTCCCATTTGATGACACTGTTACAATGGCTGCACAGTACGGCGTAACTGCAATAGCACAGCCAGGCGGAAGTGTAAGGGACGAGGATTCAGTTAAAAAAGCAAACGAGTGCGGCATTGCAATGGTTTGCACCGGTATGCGTCACTTCAAACACTAGAAGTCAACCATATAGCATAAAAAATCCTTTCATTCCTGAAAGGATTTTTTTATGCTTTGATTGGAACCAGACCTATACATACAATTTCTCAAAAAGCTCTCTGATAGGTTCAGATTCTCTGATAATATTGAGTGTAAGGTTTGCATGACCTTTTGCAAATCCATTTCCAACAATAAGATTGATGTCTTTACCGACACCCTCGGCACCCAATGCCGCTTTTGTAAAGCTGGTTGCCATTGAAAAGAAGTATACGCTACCTCTCCCTTTGGTAACAAGGATAGATGTCATCTCTGTTGAAGGTACATTCACATTGTTTACAGTCACATCACAACCTCTGCCTCCTGTAATTGCCATTACCTTGTGATAAACATCCATTACATTAGTGGCATCAGCTACAATCACATCTGTTGCCAATCCCATATCCTTGATTCTTTGTGCATTTGTTTCTGAATACTCAACTACAATAACTTTACCGTACTGCCCTACATTCTTCATTGCCTGATAGCAGCACAAAATCCCCGATTTTCCGCCACCTCCAATAATACATACAATCTCACCCTCTGTTACAAGACGGTCTACCTGGGCAGGAGCTCCTGCAACATCCAAAGCAGCAAGAGCAAGCTTTTCAGGAATATCATCTGGAAGAACTGCAAATAGTCCGCTTTCAAATAGAATGGCCTGGGCATCCACATCCACCTGCTCTGAATCAGGAGAAATATTAAGTATCTTGTTTATCTTAAGCGGTGTCAAAGACAAAGAGACCAAAGTGGCAATTTTGTCTCCAACTTTAAGATTCTGTGTATTCTGGAATTTTGGACCAATCTCTTTAACAGTACCTATGAGCATACCGCCAGAACCTGTAACAGGATTCTGAAGCTTACCCCTTTCCTGTACAATAGAGAGAATCAGCTCCTCCATTTTTTCAGGATCAGCACCGCAAAACTGCTTGATTTGGGTATAGCTTGCCGAATCTACATTAAGTGTCTTTACATCTATGAGAATTTCATTCTCATAAATTTCCATATTATTGTCCAGCTTTAAAGCTGGCTGGGGCAGAGTTCCTTTAGGTTCAAGAACCCTGTGAGTTCCATATCTGCAACCTCCTGTAAGCATAAGGCAATTATTGTTCTATATTTCCAATTGCGAAAGTACTAATTATAATCAGCAAAACGAAATGTGTCTAATCGTAAAACCAAATGCTAAATTAGTATCCAAAACGAAATGCGCAAAAAATTTCACACACAAAGAGGCATTATCAAGGTTATTTTACCCCGGTAATGCCCTTTTTTAGGGGCTATACATTCAACTCAAACTTTACATTTTCCTCTCCCTCAAGCAATCTTTCTGTATTCCAAATATTGGATTCATAAATATGTACATTGCCCAAAAATAATGTTATAGAGCGCAAGGGTATATCAATCTGCCTTGCCATCAAGTACAAGTGGTATATATCAGATGGTAGCCCTAAATTGGCATCTGAGCTCCTTTGATATGCTGTTAGAACTAATTCTCCATCATCTATCTGGAACTGCACCAAACTTAAACATGGTGCCTGGTTTGTTTCAACATCAGTTGCCCCCAAGAACAGAACATAATTCTTACTATTCCTTTTTTCTTTATTGATTTTAGCAATTAGGGCAGGTAATTTCTCAAAATATGTTGGGTAACTATTGACCAGTATAGAACCGCAATAGTCCCACCAATTTATACCCACTTCTCTATATTTTTCAATATTTCTCTCCCCTTGCATAAATAAAGAAAGCTCATTTTTTAGTTTTTTACGGGCTATTGAATGTCCCTCAAAAATATCAAGAAGATCTGCCGGGGTCATTACTAATTGTTGGTTTAACAGGAATCTTATTCCCCCTTTTTTATTGGTTTGATTCTTCCCTTCTAACAGGATTTTATCAAGAATTGAATAATATTTATTCATTTGATTTCAGTCTTTAAGATTTTACAAATATGAATTTGAGCACATTGCATTTCTGCTTAAAATGGTTAACTTTGCACTCCCACCCACATAAAAAAAGCGACATCACGAAGTCAAAGGCTTTTAGCCCCTGGCTGTGCGTGGTGTCGCATTTTTTGGTAAGTATGTGGGTGGGACCTCTACTTACCAGTCAGGGGCTTTTTCCCCTTATATGTTTTTTAAGAGTTCAACCAATAGTCAACAACTGTTTTAGCCATTATCCTTGTATTATTAAACTCCTCCCATTCTTGCTCATAAGAAGCCGCTTTTTCAATGGATCCATCCTTAAGCAGCTCTATCTGGTGGGTCTTGATTGCATCCTCCTCAGACTGGCTGAATCGGCTTCGGATAATGCCATTTATAAGTGAATCCCTATCTGCAGAGGCAGCTTCAATTAGGGTACCACCATCTTTCACAGGGCCTGTATATGCATAGGCTGTCACTGCAGCTGGAGTAGGTTGCCCTTCCGGAACTTCTGGGATATGATTCTCAAGCACCTCTTCATTTAGATATACTATGTATCTTGTATTATCGTACTTTTCAAATGTCCTTTTGTTTAAGTAAATAACTCTATTCATATTATGTGAATTTATAGAATTTCTTATTCATTTTATTTGTAAATTCTGTAATGACAGTAGCGCAAGGCAAATCCTCTTTTGTAAAATCGTTATCAACTTGCTCCAGCATCACTGTACTACCGGTATATGAATACCACTCCGCATCACGACCAGTCAACTTACCATCTTTATCCCGCTCTTTCTCAAACTCATATTTAACTTCTTCATTACCATCCAAAGTTGGCTGTATATGAGTATTGATAATGCGCTTATAACGAATAACAAGACATTTCTTTGCTCTGGTACGTTTCTCCGATCTAGTTCCGCCATTGCCGTCAGATACCTCTACAATAACATCCTCCTTTTCAACCTTGCTATCCTCAATAACATAGTCTACAAGGAGTATTTTGAAATTGTCTTCCGGGAAGCCGGCTTTACATACAATTTCTGAAAACATCTTCTTTTGGTCAAAGCGCATCCCCTTAAATGGGATATTGACCTTTCGGTTCTTAATTACAGTTCCAAGTCTCTTTTCCATATTTATATCCAATTTTCTAAATAAATTCTTGCAATCTGCGTGTGATGCAAACCCTATTCTACTGGCGCACTTGATTCTGATTTCCTCCGGGGAAAGCCCCTTTTTACGCCACTTGGCCACATCCTTGCACAGCTCCACCTTATTGCGCTTCCTAAGACGTCTATGGGTATGAAATGATACATATCCACAGACATCTATACCTCCTGCATATACTGGCCTTACATTATAATCCTTATTGACATCTATGTAATAATCCCTGGCCAAGATCATGATGGCCATCTGTGTAACCAGATGTAAAAAAGTCTTATCCTTATGTAGGATTACCATGTTATCAGCAAAACGAAAATAGTGAAGAGACAATCCATCCTCCACATATTGCCTGAATTTTTGCTCAAGGTAATCAACCCCCTTGGCCAATTCATCAGCCTGGGCTTGGGTTCTGCATGTCATGAAGCAATCAGTAATATAACGACTGCACCAATAATTCATCTTCTCAGGATCCTTAAGGATATGGAATACTTTCCCGATATCCCAATCAAATCTGTACAGGAAGAAATTTGCCAGTATTTGAGAAATTTTTATTCCCAGTGGCAATCCCTGGTGATAACTCTCTACAATCTCATCCAGGAAGTTTAGAAGTTTAGAATCCTTAATCTTCCTACGGATTGCCTGCTTCATCAGATCATGCCGTATATGTTGGAAATAATGATGTGCATCCAACTGAACGTAGTAGTAGGTATCCTCAGGATCCTGCAGTGCCTTACGAAGCAGATTAACAAAATCATGTGTACCACGGCCTTTCACACACGCACAACTGCGTCTGATATACGTGTTGCACAACAATGGTTCAACGTGCATACAAGCTCCCCATTGCATCACATGGTCTGCAACAGGAAGTTTACCTAATACCCGTTTCTTTCGTTCTTGGATTTCTTGGATTGTATACTCAGATGTGACCCAACTTGTATTTACATAGGCATTCAAAAGCCTCTCAAGCTGTTCGGTGAGGGATGCTTCAAACTTGCGTACGGTACTCCTGGAGTGTTTACCTTCAGAATACCCGTAAAACGCAAGTTCAAAATTCCGCTGTGTCTCAATAAGAGGAGAAATATATCCTCTACGTTTCATAACAGTGCCATAGTTGAGTTCACTTAACAGTGTCCTGGGCGGTGTTATGGGCAGTGTCTATACAGTGTCAAGTCTGCTTTTCTCTTGGCTTATTACCTTCGGCCCGGCTATGCCGGTCTACCAGTACATCCACCTATAGGTTATGTTTCGCCTTGGGGCGAGGCCCCATCCCTGTTGCAAAAAGTTGAGAGGCGCACCGATGTTCACGTTGGAATTCGTGACAGCATTGTTCACGTTGACATCAAACGGACCCGATTGCCCGCCATTGTTCGCATTACAACCACGCAGAACCAGGCGGAAACCAGAACACCATG
>JAZTYE010000062.1:0-7896 GCA_045636765.1 Candidatus Egerieisoma sp. | reverse complement strand
GCTCTCTAACAAGCGGTAGAGCAACATTCACAATGGAGTTTGCAGATTACCAGCAGGTACCTTCAGACGTTCAGGACAAACTTCTTAAAGCTTACGAGGCAGAGGAGAAAGACGAGTAAAATAACAATTTTCAGAAATGGGGGTGCCGTAAAGGTACCCCTTTTTGTTATCTTTGCAGTATGATTACAGTAGAGAATATACACAAATCTTTTGGAGACCTTAAGGTATTGAAGGGGGTGAACCTGCAGATATCAAAAGGGGAGGTTGTGAGTATAGTTGGGGCAAGTGGAGCCGGCAAGTCAACCTTGCTGAACATTATGGGTTCCCTTCTTGTGCCTCAAGAGGGCAAGGTGTTGATAAATTCCACAGATATATTTTCTTTGGGAGCAAAGGAACTGGCCTCTTTCCGCAACAGGGAAATAGGTTTTGTATTTCAGTTTCATCATTTGTTGCCTGAGTTTACGGCTTTGGAGAATGTCCTTATGCCTTCCCTTATAGGGGGTGCAAAATGGGGCAATAAAGAGTGCCATCAGAGAGCCATGATGCTTTTGGAAGATTTGGGTGTAGCAGAGAGGATGCATCATAAACCTATGCAGATGAGTGGCGGTGAGCAGCAGAGGGTAGCTGTTGCCAGAGCACTTATGAATAATCCTGCAGTATTGTTTGCCGATGAGCCGTCGGGAAACTTGGATAGCCGCAATAAGGAGGAGTTGCACAACCTTTTCTTTAAGTTGAGGGAAAAGTATGGACAGACCATTGTAATTGTAACCCATGAGCTTGAACTTGCAAAAAGGTGCGACCGCTGCATAGAGATGAAGGATGGACAGATTATTCAAAATCTTTAAATTCTCTTCCCGATGAATTCTTTCAGGTTCAAACAATTTGAAGTTGTGCAGAATTTTTCTGCAATGAGAGTAAATACGGATGCTGTATTGCTTGGAGCCTGGATGGACATTCCCTCAGGTAAGGATGGTGCAGTTGCCAGATTGCTGGATATTGGTACAGGCACCGGAGTTATTGCACTTATGGCTGGGCAGAGAGCTGCACAGGCCGGCATATCAGCCGAAATTAATGCGGTGGAGATTGATGGTGGAGCGTGTAGGGATGCAAGACAAAATTTTACGGCAGCCCCATGGAAAGGGGTGAATTTTATTTTACACGAGGAGTCGCTCCAAGATTTTTCCAATTCATTTTCTGGTGAGTTTGACCTTGTATTTACCAATCCTCCTTATTTTATTGATTCTCTTAAGAGTAGTGATCAAGCCAAGGTGCTGGCGCGCCATACAGATACCCTTTCCCAAAGGGAGATACTTTTCCATTGTACAAAGCTGGTAAAACCGGGCGGAAGGTTGGCTGTAGTGTTGCCTGTTATTGAAGGGGAGGAGTTTATAAGAAAAGTTGAGTTTCTTATGGCAAACACACCTCAAGGAGAGAAATGTTTTGTCCCAAGGAGGATATGTAGGGTGCATACAGTTGAGAGGAAGCCTGCAAAAAGACTCCTGATGGAGTTTGAGCTGTGTTGTGGTGGAGATAAAGAAAAACCGCATACCCAGCAACTGGTAATGATGAGTAATGGCTCAAATACTGCTGAATATGCGGATCTTGTAGGTGGGTTTTATCTTTATTGATATTTATCTTCTAAGGTGTCTTATCAACATAATGCGGAACTTCTCTTCCAGGCTGAATACTTTTGCAGCTTTATTTACAGGAAGTACAGTTGAAAGTTCCTCAAAAGCCAGGGTGTTTACCTTAATTTCTTCTTCGCACGCTCTGAAGTACTGGTTCATGAGTACCTTTATATCTGAGTCGGATACTGCAGGTACCTGTTTAAGTGCTTCATTCAACTCCTTAAGGCTTTTATTTATTGTCCTCCTTGCAGCCTCAGACTTTTTCCAGTTTTCATTGTATACCGGCCAGAACGCCTGGGCCTCCTGTGGTGTAAGGTCAAGCTCTTGGGTAAAGAATGCTGTCTTCTGACTCAGAATTTCGTCTTTGGTAGGGAATTTTTTCTCACGCATCTCTTTACGTGCACCTTGTGCATCACCTTGTTGTTGTTTGTGATGGCTTCCCCCTTGAGCGTATGAAGATATGCCCATTACCAGAGAGATTATGATTGTTGCAAGTGTAAGTTTCATATTATTATATATTTAGTTATTCCAAAAGTGCAATTGCCGATGCCGATAGTCTTATGTCTATCAGATACTCTTCAATTGATTCTTTGTCAATCTCTGGAGTATGTACCTCTATTGTCTCATCTGTGTTTTCATCTGCAGCAACCAGATCCTCTATGGTAATGTTGAGTATGGATGCCATATCGCTCTCTTCAAATTCCTGGGTACTGCATGTTTCTGCAGTTTCAGCCAGAGGTGCAGTCTCTTTGTGGGTAATGATATCTGTGAGCTTCATGGCTCCGTATCCCATTCCAATGACTATTCCAAAAACGGAAGCAAGAGTAATTGCAGGTTTCAAATAGGTCAGGAATGTAGGTCTTGAAGCTGGAGTGCATTCTTCCTGAACCTGGGTGTGGGGCATGGTGGAGATTGTCTCCATCACTTCCTGCTGCATTTTACTGAAATATCCGGCAGGGGTACCAAAAGGATTTTCCTTAAGATAACCTTTGTCCAGAATATCTTCTATTTGTTTTTTATCTTTCATTTTTTACACCTCCACACTTTAGACTATAATTTGATTAAAAGGTTTAATCAGTAAATTGTTCTTGCAGTTCTTCCTTTATTTTTTTGTATGCATGGTGGTATGATGCTTTAAGCGATCCTACCGAAGTGTCCATAATTTCAGCTATCTCTTCGTATTTGAGTTCCTGAAAATATCTCATGTTAAAGACTGCTCTTTGTTTGTCGGGAAGATGTATAATTGCTTTATGCAGAGCCATCTGCAGTTTGTCTCCATTAAATGAGGGGTCACTTTGCAGTTTGTTCTCCAGGTTTTTTTCATAGTTGCCAAGAGAAAGGAAGGCCCCTATCCTTTTCTTTCTCAGGAATGTAAGTGTTTCATTGGTGGCAATCCTGTATATCCAGGTGTAAAGCTTTGATTCTTCCCTGAAATCAGGCAGGTGTTCCCAGATTTTTACCAGGGCAGTCTGAAGGATGTCATTGGTATCCTCGTGGGAGCATGTAAGTTTGCGGATATGCCAATAGAGTCTCTCACTGTACTTTTGTACAAGAAGATTGAAGGCAAACTCCTGTTTGCCTTCATCCTTAAATATTTCAAGAATCTTCTTGTCTTCCACAGTAGGGTTTATTTGCGTGATATAGCTTTTTTGCAAGCTTTAACAATGTTGTCTGCATCCAAACCATATGCCTTCATCAGCTGGGCAGGTGTACCGCTCTGGCCAAATTTGTCTTTGATGGCAACGTGCTCAAGTGGAGTTGGAGTGTTTGCAGCAAGTAGTCCGGCAATAAGCTCACCAAGACCTCCTGCAATGAAATGCTCCTCTGCTACAACTACAGCTTTGGTTTTGGCTGCTGATTCTAAGACTGCTTTTTCATCCAAAGGTTTAATTGTGTGGATATCTATTACCTCAGCTTTTATACCCTCAGCCTCAAGAGCCTGAGCTGCCTGTATTGATTCCCATACAAGGTGTCCGGTTGCAAAGATTGTAACATCTGTACCCTCAATAAGGTGAAGAGCTTTGCCAATCTCAAATGTCTGGTCTGCAGGGGTAAAGTTAGGAACACCAGGTCTTCCAAATCTCAAGTATACGGGACCAACATGTTTTGCTGCCGCAATGGTTGCAGCTTTTGTCTGATTGTAGTCACATGGGTTGATTACAACCATGTTAGGCAACATTCTCATAAGGCCTATATCCTCCAGAATCTGATGTGTTGCGCCATCTTCTCCCAATGTGATGCCGGCGTGCGAAGCGGCAATCTTAACATTGGTGTTTGAGTATGCAACGCTTTGGCGGATTTGGTCGTAAACACGTCCTGTTGCAAATGCTGCAAATGAGCCTACAAAAGGAATTTTTCCGTTAAGGGCCATACCTGCGCCTACTCCAATCATGTTTGCCTCAGCAATGCCTGCCTGGTAGAATCTGTCGGGATGGGCGCTGGCAAATGCATCCATCTTTAGAGAACCTGTAAGGTCTGCACACATTGCAACCACGTTAGGGTTCTCGTCTCCAATAACAGACAAACCGGCACCAAAGCCACTTCTGGTGTCTTTGTTACCGGTGTTTATGAATTGTTGTTTTTCCATTATAGTATTTTAAGTATTAGCGGTTGAGTAATTTTTTTCTAAAACAGAGCCATATACAAACCTATATTCATGTAGAATGATTGCCTGTTGTCAATAGTTATATCTCCTAATGTAGATTTGTTTGTACTCCAGTTATATCCTGCTGTAATATTTGCTCCCCAATTGTTTTCCGTTCCAATAGGAATAAGGACTCCAATCTCTGGAGAGAGCAAAAATCCCCAATTGTTGTTCCACGCATCATAATCCTGAATAACTATATGCTCACCTGCACTTAGGGCTCCTACTCCCAAACCTGCATACACCATTACGGGGTAGTTTGGGGTAAAGAAGTATTTTGCCTGGGCCTTAATAGGGAATACCTGAGTATATCTGTACTGTGCTGCGTTTATGGCGGTGTTCGGGTTAGGTCTGTATACCTTCTGCCCAATATTCTCATGGTAGTTGTTGTAGCTCAAGTCCATACCTATGGCAAAATTGCCGGTAAGGAAATAAGTCCAATTGATGTTAAAGCCCTCAAAACTCATGTTGGAAATGAAATCAGTGCTGCTTCCTACAGGAATATTTGCCTGATAGTTTATAGAGTATACCTGTTTAATGTCATTTCCGTACGATTGTGCATTCGCAACGGCTGCACAACTTGCACATATTGCCAAAATCAATAAAATCCTTTTCATATACCAAATTGTTAAATTATTTAGGAGGCAAAATTGTAAATACCTCATTGATTGAGTTCATTAGCTCTTCTGTGGTATGTTTGCCGTTAAGGATCTCCCTAACAAGACCATGCCATACAATAGGTACGCTGGCTTGAGTGGCAACTTGTACAACATCTGCAATTTCAATTACCAGACTACCTGTAGTGTAGGATGAAACAAACACTGGCATTTGATAAGGATAATAAGTATCCCAGTTATACCAAGGATAATAATTGGAATCCCACCACCAGTCCCAGTCATGCCAATATCCCGGGTACATGTAGGTATTTGTCCTTAAAATGTACGATACATCTACAAGAAGGTTGGGGTTTTCATCAGCATCAACCTTTGTGTATCCGCAGTTTTCCATATTACGGACAATCTGGGCAATTATCAAAGCTGTGGTATCATTGCTCAGACGGTTTTTTTTGCCATCAGTTGATACACATACAGAATCTGTAATTGCAAAAGTGGTGAACTTTGAAAAATCTACGTTTTCACCTTTGCGGGCAACTGTAAGAATCTGATCCGTAGTTTCTTCCATTGCTCCAGGTCCCCAGCTGCAAGCTGTGACCAGTGCTCCCGCAAAAACAATTAGCAATAATTTAATTTTCATACTGTTTTGGATTTAATTAAAACAGTATAATAACAGAATTTGAGATGCGTTGTTCAACAAGTCAAAGAACGGAACAAGCTAAAAAAACTTGTTTAAAAATCTCCAAGAGTCTCTTGCAACTGTGCAAGGGCTTTCTCCGCAAGTTCAGGTTTAGGTGCTTTACCGTGCCATTCGCATGTTCCTTCCATAAAGTCTACACCTTTACCCATATTGGTCTTCATAAGGATCATTACAGGTTTCTGTAGCTGTGCTGCATTTTCTTTAGCCTGTTTGAATGCTGAAAGGATTGACTCCATATTATGGCCGTCTGCAATAATCACATTCCAGCCGAAAGCTTTCCATTTGGCCTCAAGATCGCCTACGCCAAAAACAGAATCTACTGTACCGTCAATTTGCTGGCCATTCCAGTCTGTAATGGCAATAAGGTTGCTAAGGTTGTTATGTGCTGCAAACATTGCGGCTTCCCATACCTGACCCTCTTCACTCTCGCCATCTCCCATAAGGACATATACATAGTTGTTTTCTTTCTCAAGTCTTTTGCCAATAGCAGCACCGGCTGCAACAGACAAGCCCTGGCCGAGTGATCCGGAAGCCTCATAAACACCAGGAAGGCCACTCTCAACACAAGGGTGTCCCTGTAGGCGTTTTCCAAATACTCTAAAATCTGCGAGTTCGCTTACCGGGAAGTAACCGCTTCTTGCAAGGACACTGTAGAACACAGGTGACATGTGTCCCGCAGACAAGAAAAACATGTCATTTCCTTTTCCGGAACGGTCCCAGTTCTTTGGTGAATGTTTAAGTTCAGAGAAGAAAAGGGCAGTCATGATGTCTGTGCTGCTGAGACTTCCTCCCGGGTGACCGCTTTGGGCAGCGGTAACCATTCTTATTATATCTCTTCTAACTTGAGAAGCTATATTGTTGAGCTCCTGAATCTTTGACATAATTTTATGAGTGATTATAAGGTTTATAACTTTGCGAATTTACTGTTTAATTTGTTAAAAAACAACGCAAATTGCGTATATTTGCAACCGTTAATTTGGCTTAAAAGCCCCAATTTTGTAGGAATAAATGAAGAATATTAGGAATTTCTGTATAATAGCCCATATAGACCACGGTAAAAGTACTTTGGCAGACAGATTGTTGGAGGCAACAAACACATTGTCAGCCAGAGAGATGGAGAACCAGGTTCTGGATTCAATGGATCTTGAGAAGGAGAAAGGCATTACCATTAAGAGTCATGCAATACAGATGGAGTATGTAAAGGGGAAAGAGAAATATACACTTAACCTTTTGGATACACCGGGTCACGTGGATTTCTCGTATGAGGTGTCGCGTGCAATTGCATCTTGTGAGGGTGCGCTTCTTATTGTGGATGCAACACAGGGTATACAGGCTCAGACTATCTCAAACCTATATCTTGCCCTTAACAATGACCTTGAGATTATCCCAATCATAAACAAGATTGATATGGATGCGGCAATGGTTGATGTTGTAAAGGACCAGATTGTAGATTTGCTTGGCTGTGACGAGAGTGAGATCCTTTTGGCCAGCGGCCGTACCGGACAGGGCGTTCCTGAGATTCTCGACGCAATTGTAGAGAGGGTTCCTGCCCCTACAGGAGATCCTGATGCTCCACTTCAGGCCCTTATCTTTGATTCTGTGTTCAACTCATTCAGAGGAATTATTGCATACTTTAAGGTTGAGGCAGGTTCAATAAGGAAAGGTGACAAGGTGAAGTTCTTCAATACAGGCAAGGAGAATATTGCAGATGAGGTGGGAGTGTTGAGGATGAAGATGTGTCCCAAGGATGAGATCAAAACAGGTGATGTAGGCTACATTATCAGTGGTATAAAGAGTGCGGTTGAGGTTAAGGTAGGTGATACAATTACCAATGTGGCCAACCCGTGTGCAGAGGCAATTGCCGGTTTTGAGGAGGTTAAACCTATGGTATTTGCCGGTATCTATCCTATTGAGTCTGACGAGTATGAAGATTTGAGAGCTTCTTTGGAAAAGCTTCAGCTAAATGATGCCTCTTTGGTGTTTGACCCTGAGAGCTCGTTGGCTCTTGGCTTTGGTTTCCGCTGCGGTTTCTTGGGCTTGTTGCACCTGGAGATTGTGCAGGAGAGACTTTTCAGGGAGTTTGACATGGACTGTATAACTACAGTGCCTAACGTTTCATACAAGGTATATACAACACAGGGTGAGGTGCTGGATGTGCACAACCCGTCGGGACTCCCTGCAATTACCCTCATTGACAGAATTGAGGAGCCGTACATAAGGGCGCAGATTATCTCAAAGAGTGATTTCTTTGGCCCTATCATGAAGCTTTGTCTGGATAAGAGAGGTACCCTCATAAGCCAGCACTTCCTT
>JAZTYE010000061.1:0-9408 GCA_045636765.1 Candidatus Egerieisoma sp. | reverse complement strand
TTCCGAAAATCTTTCCGAAACTTCATGTTTTCTCGTATACCTATGTACACCAATGTTACATTTAATGAAACCTAACAATTTGAAAATAGGTGATATAGGTGTATATAGGTGTACGTTAAATAACTCTAAAATTCCCCTGGCGGGTCACTAAGATAGGCTTCAGAACACGTTCTGGAGCCTTTTTTTTGCGCAATCTTGGGGCATTTTCTGCACAATAGGAAAGCCACCAAAAAGATTAGCTTTCTTACTGGCAAGCTGTTCTGCCTGGGAACGGATATCTGTCAAATAGAAACCTTGTCCGAAATCTTTGTACTTATTGGATTTCTCGAGATTGATAGTGTTGAAATCCACATTTGTTCCGTGATAAAGTATCATCTTAGAGTTCCTCCATTATTAAGGCAACATACAATAAGGTCATCAACTGCGTCATCTATTGATTGCAGATGCTCAATCTCATAAAATTCAACAAGAAAATGGTTTGCCTTCAACTTATTGTAATCATAATTGGTCCATCAATCCAACTCATTGGGCAGTAAACCATTTCAGATCATTATTATACTACTTTTCAGTGAACGCAATTCTACTTTTCAGTTGGCTCGTAGTAGGAGGTGTGAGGGGTTTGGTATTCATACACTTTATAATATTTTCTTATTTTTGTAGGGATTTATTCCTATTAATTTGGGAGGATATTATTTTTAATTGAATTGTTTAAAAACTTGCGTGAATATGAAGTATCTTTATTTTGTGGCTGTGGCGTTGCTGGTGGTAGCGTGTGCCAACAACAATTGTAATGATAAAAATGGTGATGTGATTTTGCCTGAGGGTGAATTTACTTATAATGTCCCTTGCAAAGTAGTGTATGTGAATGCTGATAAGCCTGGTAAAGCTATTTTATGGCTTTGGCTTCATGGTGGGGTGCATGACCGTCCAAAGCACGATATGTTCTATCATCCGAATCATTTTGACTGTTGCGATGCAGACGAATATATTCTGCAATACTTGAAAGAGAGCGGCACCAAAGCTATTGCCCTGCTGCCTGTGTGTTACAAAGCAAACCTGGAGGAAACCATCAGGTGGACAGATTGCTATGATGATGTAAAGCACATAATAGATGATTATGCCAATAAAGGACTTATTGACACCACCAGAATTTATGTGACAGGATCATCTGACGGTGGCCGTGGTGCATGGGATTATGCAGAATTGCATCCTGATGTATTTGCCGCAGCAATATCAATGTCGTGTTCATGCCCTCGTCCGGTGAGCATTCCAGTGTATTTTTTCGGTACATCAAGCGAAAGGGACTGCACCACTCAAGTGGACGAACTTGTAAAACAAGGTTCAAACATCAAATATAAATACTGTCCCGACCAAAAACATGGTGGTGACGCAATTGAATGTACTCCCGAACTCTTAAAAGAATTCTTCTCCCATACTAAATAATGACGAGGGAATAATACTTGCTATTTCCTAAGAGTAAACTCAAACCTCAATCCGCCTGTTTTTCTGTTGCTTACGGTGATTGATCCACCATGGAACTGTACGGCGTGTTTAACTATGGAAAGTCCCAGGCCGGTGCCACCAACCTGTCTGGAGCGGCCTTTGTCTATTCTGTAGAATCTCTCAAACAGTCTTGGAAGTTTTGCTGGATCAACGCCACGGCCGTCATCTTCAAATGATATGCGGCATTCATGTGCATCATTCTGCAAAATATTGATATAAATGTTGCGGCCTCCAGAATATGCTATGGCATTCTCTGTAAGGTTCCTGAAAATTGATCCTATCAGTTGCAGGTTTCCGTTTATAAACACCTCCTGGTTAAAATTGGAGTGGAGTATCATCTTTTCATCATCAGAAACAAGTTCCAGTTCTCCACTTATTTCCTCTATGATGGTATTGAGCAGAACATGTTCTTTTGTCATAAGCAGACTCCCTTCTTCCATTCTTGTAATAAGGGAGACATCCTGCAACAGATTTCTCAATCTGTTGTTGTTCATATAACAACGCTCAATAAGTTCCTGTTTTTTCTCCTCTGTCAACTCTATTCCACTGAGCAGAGTTTCCAGGCATACCTGGATTGATGCTACAGGGGTTTTCAGTTCATGGTTGATATTGTTGGTGAGTTGTCTTTTAAGTTTGTTCCGCTGCTCTTCCTCCCTCAGTCTGTTGAGCTTTTCAAGTGTTTTACCCAATTGTCGGGAAGCAAAATAGGCAAGGAGACTTACAAAAAGGCTTATGGAGATCATAATGGCCAGAAATGTAAGGTCTGCCTTAAGAAGTTCCCTCAAATCTGATGAATATGGAATTGCTGTACGTACTATAGCCCTCTTACCTTTTGTGGCAGAATAGAAATATTGCCTTCCGTCACTTTCTGATGGCCTTCCTATGTGATAACCCTGTCCACGCTTGAACGCCTGGTCTATCTCCGGCCTGTTACGGTGGTTGTTTAGGGAATCAAGAGAGATCAGATTGTCATAAACTACTGAACCATTGAGAGATATTACAGAAATGCGCAAATGGTCAAACGGCATCTCGTGAGAGGCTATATAATCTTCATATGAAAGCCCTTCATCTACCTGATATATAATATTGCGGTTGTATAACTGCAGCTGCGCACTCAAAAATTCCTGTTTGAATTGTTTCTCTCTTGCATACTGGAATCCTATGAAACACAATATTATAGCCCACAGGAATCCCAGAAAGAAAAGGAAAAGTCTTTTACTGTATAATACTTTAGTCTCTGAAGCCATATCCAAATCCCGAACGTGTAACTATATATGAACCATATTTCCCAATTTTGGAGCGCAGGCGGTTGATGTTCACATCAATTGTACGGTCAAGAACTATAACTTCATCACTCCATACACTGCCCAATATCTGCTCCCTTGAGCATATTTTTCCTCTGTGACGGATAAGATAAGCCAGCAGTTCAAACTCCTTGCGGGTAAGTTTTACTTCCTGGCCATCTGCAGAACATCTTTTGAACTCAAGGTCAAGAACAAGCCCTTCAACTTCCAGTGTATTGGAGTCTGATGCAGCAACTGCCACTTTATTTCCCTGGGTTCTCCTTAAAACTGTCTTTACCCTGGCAATGACATTACGCACGGTATAGGGTTTCATAATATAATCATCCGCACCTATGTTCAACCCCATAATCATATCGTCCTCGCTGTCCTTTGCGGTACAGAATATTATAGGTATGTTGGCTGTAGCAACATCTGCCTTAAGCATCCTGGCCATTTTTATTCCACTAATGCCGCCCATCATAATATCAAGCAAAATAAGCGAATACATTTTAAGATCCTTAGCCAGAGCCTCCTCTGCACTATATGCCACATCAACTTCATATCCTTCTATTTCAAGATTGAGTTTGAGGACTTCGCACAGAGTCTCCTCATCATCAACTATAAGTATCTTATCTGTAACCATAAAGCATAAATTTTTTTCACAACAAAAATATAGATAAATCATTTTCATTAAACAGCCACATCCAAGATTTAATAAAATTGTAATAAAACCCTCATCCGCCTGAAATATTTATGAAACATCTTCCCGATAGTTTTGCAGTGTCAAACAAAAATTCTATGACAATGAAAAAACAAATTATCCTCGCAGGTATATTGGCCTGCATGAGCATGGGCGCACAGGCGCAGAATGCAAAAGTTGAAGAGCCTAAAGGCAAAGCAATTGTTCAGGTATTTGGAAATTTCAGTACCGGATTTGGAGCCGAAAATGACAGCAGGGGCTTTGAACTGGAAAGGAGCTATCTTGGTTATGAGTACAAACTGGGAAACGGGCTTTCTGTAAAAAGTGTATTGGACATGGGAAAATCATCAGATGTTTCCGATAACAACCGCCTTGCATACGTTAAAAATGCGATGGTTTCATGGAAGAAAGGTGGATTGACACTTAACGGAGGCCTTATTTCTACAACCCAGTTCAATTTTCAGGAGAAATTCTGGGGTTACAGATACATTATGAAGGACTTTCAGGATATGTACAAATTTGGAAGCAGTGCAGATCTTGGAATCTCTGTAGCATATAAGTTTGCAGAGTGGATCTCAGCTGATGCCATAATTGTAAACGGTGAGGGATACAAGAAGATTCAGAAAAATGACGGTCTCAACTACGGTGCAGGTGTAACTCTCACTCCGGCAAAAGGTTTCCAGATACGTTTGTACGGTGGAATTAATGAGGGAGCTGACAACACACAGAAAGACATTCTCAATTTTGCAGCATTTGCCGGTTATAAAGGTGAGAAATTCTCTATAGGTGCAGAGTACAACAATATGCAGAACTCATCAAACAAACAGGATGCAGACCAGAGCGGTTACTCAATCTTCTCATCTGTAAAAGTTGCAAAAAACACAGAACTATATGCAAGATTTGATGACCTCTCTTCAAAAGATGACTGGAACATTTCAAAAGACGAGAAGGCTGCAATAATAGGAGCACAGTTCAAGCTTGGCAAATATGTAAAACTTGCCCCTAACTTCAGACTTACATCACCTGAAGCAGCCGGAGCTGGCAACAAATGTTATGCATACGTTAATTTCTATTTTGGTTTATAATAATTCAAACAGTTTTTGAGATGAAAAAAATTCTTAATTCAATAGTTACAGTTGCCTTGGCAGTATGTATGATCTCTTGCGGCAACAGCAATGAAAATGGTAATGGCGGCCGTAAGGCTCAGGAGCTCAGTGGAGCAGGAGCAACATTTCCACTTCCTTTCTACAATGTTGTATTTGAGCAATTTTCACAGATAAATGGAGATGTAGTTGCTTATGGTGGAATAGGCTCAGGCGGCGGAGTTCGCAACCTTAGGGATAAAATTGTAGATTTTGCAGCCTCAGATGCATTCCTTACAGAGAAAGAGATGGCAGAAATGGCTCCGGTAATACATATCCCCACTTGTATGGGTGCAGTTGTGCTGGCATATAATCTTGAGGGTGTAAATGACCTTACACTCAGCGGAGAAGTAATTGCAGAAATCTATGCCGGCAACATAACAAAATGGAATGATCCAAAAATTGCCGCACTTAATTCAGGAATTTCTCTTCCCGACGAAACCATAATCCCAACTTTCCGTTCCGACGGCTCAGGAACAACCTTTGTATTCACAGACTACCTTTCAAAAGTGAGTCCCGTATGGGCTGAAAAATACGGTGCGGGAAAATCTGTAAATTTCCCTACAGGGCAGGCAGCCAAAGGTAATCCCGGTGTGGCAAGCGTAGTTGCACAAACCAAAAACTCAATTGGCTATGTAGGTTCAGAGTATGCATTTGCACAGAAGATTGCTTACGCAAAAATGGTTAACCAGCGTGGTGAGGTAGTGGAGCCAACTGCACAGAGCATTTCAGCTGCCGCTTCTGGAGAGATACCTGCAGATACAAGATGCTCAATTACAAATTCAGATGCAGCGGGTGCTTACCCTATAGCAACATTCACCTGGATGATCATCTACAAGGAGCAGAATTACTCTAACCGCAGTTTGGAGCAGGCAACAGCAACATTGGATGTGCTACAGTATATCCTATCAGAGGAGGCTCAGAAAATAACTTCAGAGGTACATTATGCGCCACTTCCTGCAAAAGCTAAAGAGTTGTCTCTTGCAAATATGAAAACTGTCACTTACAACGGTACAGCAATCCTGAAATAACTTGTTTCCATGAGTGATAAACTATATAAAGCATTACTATTTATTGCAGCATTGATAATGCCCGTAGTATGCGGGGGCGTAGTTTACGCCCTCGTTACCGACGCTTACGATGCATTTGAGCATTTCGGTTTCTTCAAATTCCTCACCTCTTCAGACTGGAGCTACACTCCGGGAGCGGAGAAATACGGAGCATTGCCTTTCATTACGGGTACCCTTATGACAACCTTATTGGCTTTGGTATTCTGTATCCCTTTTTCATTGCCTGTGGCACTGTTTGTGGGCGAATATTTTAAGGGTACACGAATGGCTGCAATATTGGGTACTGTAACTGACCTGCTTGCAGGTATCCCTTCCATTATTTACGGATTGTGGGGATTCTACACATTGCGTCCTATAATTATGGCATTGGATATCTCACCTCAAGGCTCAGGTATCCTTACGGCATCTTTGGTATTGGCAATAATGATTGTCCCTTATGCCGCCTCTCTAAGTGCCGAATTCATAAAGATGGTTCCAAATGATTTGAAGGAGGGCGCCTACAGTCTTGGAGCTACCCGCTGGGATGTTGTACGCAAGGTTATTTTTCCTGTTGCAGGTTCGGGTGTTTTCTCTTCGTATGTATTGGCCATTGGAAGAGCTTTGGGTGAGACTATGACCGTTACCATGCTAATTGGCAACACCAACAACATACCGGATTCCATTACCTCTACAGGAAATTCAATGGCATCCATAATTGCCAACCAGTTTGGAGAGGCTGATGACCTGAGGCTCTCTTCCCTTATTGCCATAGGATTGATACTGTTTCTTATAACAGCCATAATTAATATGATTGGCAAAATGATGATAAAACGTGCTAGAATATCATAATATGAATAGTGTAAATATTAAACAACGTCTTGCTGCAGACAAAATGATGTTGTGGAGCGTGTGCCTTTTTGCAGCCCTTACTGCTGTCCCTCTGCTTGCCATTTTGGGAGAGGTGCTTCTCAGAGGGTACGACCAGCTCTCATGGGAGTTTTTTACCCAGCCAACACCTACAGCTTATAAGGCAATGAAAGCCATTGAGGCCGGAGAGCCAATTCCCGGAGGTATTGCAAACGGTATAGTGGGTACAATGATAATGTTGGGTATGGCTGTTGTATTTGCTGTCCCTACAGGAATTTTATGCGGTGCATATCTGGCTGAAAACACAAAGGGACGCTTTGCCAAAATTGTGAGTTATCTTACTGATTTGCTGCAGGGTACTCCTTCTGTAATCATCGGGATTATAACATATATATGGGTGGTTGTTCCTATGAAAGGATACTCGGCAATTGCGGGTAGTGTGGCCCTCTTCATTATGATGTTGCCATTGATAATAAGATCTACTGAGGAGACGCTTAAGATTCTGCCCGCTTCTCTTAAGGAGGCCGGATTGGCACTGGGTGGAAACAAGGCAAGGGTGATGCTCAAAGTACAGCTTCCTGCTGCGTTTGGTGGTATTTTCACCGGTGTGCTTCTGGCAATCTCACGTGTAATTGGAGAGACCGCTCCACTTATGTTTACCGCATTGGGCTGCTCGCTGGTGCGCTGGTCTGTTGACAAGCCAATTTCTGCAGTTCCTCTGCTCATCTGGGAGTTCTTTAATGATCCCAATCTGCAGGAGCTTATATGGGGTGCATCCCTTTTCCTTCTCCTGTTTGTTCTTACATTAAATTTAACAGCTAAATATCTTGCAAAGAAATGGAATCAGTAAAACCTATATTGGAATTCAAAAAGACTTGTGTCTCATATACAAAACAGACAATGGCGGTAAAATATGTGTCGGCAGCCATTGAGAAAAATACAATTACTGCAATTATGGGCCCTTCGGGCTGCGGAAAATCAACATTGTTGCGTGCAGTCAATCTTATGCATAACCTTTACCAGAATATAAGGGTTGATGGAGAGATTCTCCTTAATGGCGAGAATATCCTCTCAATGGAGCCTATTGATGTCCGCCGGAGGGTGGGGATGGTGTTCCAGCGTCCTGCTCCGTTCCCAACAATGAGTATCTATGACAATGTGCTTTCCGGTTTTGCCCTTAATGGCATAAAGCTTTCCAAAGCAGAGAAGGATGCTACAGTGGAGCGTTGCTTGCGTAGTGTTGCCCTGTGGGATGAGGTTAAGGATGTGCTGAACAAGAAAGGTACTTTTTTGTCGGGAGGACAGCAGCAGAGATTGTGCATTGCCCGTGCATTGGCAATGAAACCCGATGTGTTGCTTATGGATGAGCCTACCTCTGCACTTGACCCTATTGCCACAAAGCATATTGAAGAGTTGCTTCTTGAGCTCCAGAAAGAGGTGACCATACTTATTGTTACCCACAATATGGGGCAGGCACGGAGAATCTCCTCAAAATCTATGTTCATGTATCTGGGCGAACTGGTTGAATACGGAGACACTGCCACAATGTTCTCAAACCCTGCAGATGAGAGAACCAAGGCTTATTTGACAGGCAAGATGGGGTAATTGAAAACAAATTCCCAATATTAGTTGTATATTTGCGAGCGATATGATAAAAATGCTGAAATATCTCATTGTTGCAGCCTTTTGTCTGGTTTTGCATGGTGCTGCCGATAAGGATAATCTCCTTTTGGCAGTTTCCGGTGATGCATCTCAGGCTGGAGAGTGTACGCAGTATCACCATTCCGTATATGAGCCGGAGGGTGAGATTTATGCAGTGAGCAGCAGCAATTCCATTAACAATACTTTAAGGCTGAACAAGAAAAACAAAAGGGCAGGGGCTTATGGCAAATGGTGTCCTGAGTTTACAAGAAATCCTAAAAGCACTTTTAATGGGAATCATTCTCCAAATATTCATAAATCTTATATCTGCAATCCATATCTTGCCTGTTCTGCTCAAAAACTGATCAGTCTTGGCAAGCTTATCATTTAAATTGGTTTTACATATTACCATTTGGGCGGTTTTTCCTTGCATGCAGGGGATTCCGCCTGCTGTGCTATTTGTTCAATTAACTTAAAATGATAATTATATTATGGAAAAAAAATTCTGCAGAGTACGCTCTGTAAAAGATATTACTATATCTGTTTCACTTATTGTTGCCGGTCTTTTACTAATGTTCATCCCTTCTGCTGTTGGGGCAAATATTGGAGGTTTCTTTCTGCTCCTTGTAGGAGCTCTGTTCTTGTATCTCTTTAAAAGTGTGTATAAAGAAGAAGGTGGCAAAGAGATATACCAGAAGAAAGAACTCCTTTTCCGTAGGGAGCAGCTCGATGAGATACAGAAAGCCCTTGATTCTAATCCTAATAAGATTGATTTGAAAGGCCAGGGGCAGGGATGGACAATAAAGCTGAACATTTATTACAGCAAGAGTGCAGACAAGGCATATTTGCAGCTGTTTGAATATATACCTTACAACTATGAACCTTGTACCCCTATGCTTGAGTTCAAAATAGGCCAGATTGAAAAACTAATTAAATAAAAGCCATATGATTTTACAATTATTGACTTTACTGGGAGCATTGGGAATGTTCCTTTTTGGAATGAACATGATGAGTGCCGGCCTGCAGAAAGCTGCCGGTGACAGACTCAGAAATTTCCTCTCTTCCATGACCTCAAGCCCATTTAAGGGTGTTCTTACCGGATTGGGAATTACAACAGTAATCCAATCCTCAAGTGCAACAACTGTAATGGTTGTAAGCTTTGTAAATGCAGGATTGCTTACTTTGGTGCAGGCTATCAGCGTAATTATGGGTGCAAATATAGG
>JAZTYE010000060.1:0-7995 GCA_045636765.1 Candidatus Egerieisoma sp. | reverse complement strand
TTAGGGGATAATACAATGAGAGTAGTTATACAGAGGGTAATAGAGTCAAATGTTGCAATTGCTCCGGCAGAGGGGCAGGAGAGGACGCAGGTAATTGGAAGCATTGGTAAAGGGCTTATGGTGCTTGTTGGAATTGAAGCTGCAGATGACGATACAGATATTGCATGGCTTTCAAAAAAGATTGTAAACCTGAGGATATTTGATGATGAGAACGGTGTTATGAACCTTGGCATTAAGGATGCCGGTGGAGACATACTCCTTATCAGCCAGTTTACACTTCAGGCTGCAACTGCAAAAGGGAACAGACCTTCATACATAAAGGCGGCTCCCCCTGCAATAGCAATCCCAATCTATGAGAAATTCATAAAGCAGCTTGAAACGGAGCTGGGCAAAAAGGTGCAGACAGGCAAATTTGGTGCAGATATGAAGGTTACCATAATAAACGACGGCCCTGTAACCATACTTATAGATTCAAAAAACAGAGAATAAATGAATTACAATACTCCCGACAACCTCAAGCTGTGCCTTTCATGCATAGACCTTACCACACTTAACTCTACAGACACAGTAGAGAGAGTTGTCTCTTTTGCCAATAAGGTTAACGGATTCAAACAGGTATTCCCCAATTATCCTGCTCCTGCAGCAATTTGTGTATATCCCAATATGGGTGAGGCAGTAAAGGGGGCACTTGATGCGGAAGGGGTAAAAGTGGCGGTAGTTGCAGGAGGATTCCCCACCTCGCAGACATTCCTTGATGTGAAGCTTCTTGAGTGCCGCATGGCAGTTGGAAGGGGGGCAGATGAGGTGGATATAGTAATAGCCCTCAATGCATTCCTCGCCAATGATATGGAGAGGGCAGCACAGGAGATAAGGGCAATAAAGGAAGCTGTCGGGAAGAAGCATCTTAAAGTTATTCTGGAGACAGGGGCCCTGCAGAGTGAGCAGGCAATTGCTCAGGCCTCTTTTATGGCAATGGAGGCGGGAGCAGATTTTATAAAGACCTCTACAGGCAAAATGGAGCCTGCAGCAACTCCAATGGCGGCAAAGGTGATGTGCAGATGTATAAAGAAGTATTATGAAGCCACAGGAAAAAAGGTCGGGTTCAAGCCTGCCGGAGGCATTTCTACAGTGGAGGATGCTTTGGAGTATCTTGCAATAGTGGATCAGATACTTGGCAAGGAGTGGCTTAATCCGCAGCTTTTCAGAATTGGAGCAAGCCGTCTTGCAAATAATTTATTGAGTGAACTGGAAAAGAAAACAACAGTATATTTTTAAAACTTGACTTATATGAACGTACTTGTACTTGGCTCAGGTGGACGTGAGCATGCAATAGCTTGGAAAATCAAACAGAGCGAGAAATGTGAAAAACTGTTTTGTATGCCGGGTAACCCTGGTACAGCGCAGATAGCAACCAATGTGGCTGGAGGCGTTAAGGATTTTGAAGCAATTAAGGAGTGTGTCCTTTCAAATAATATTGATATAGTGGTTGTAGGTCCTGAGGATCCCCTTGTATTTGGCCTTAAGGATATGTTTGCAGCGGATGCGCAGCTTAAGGATGTGCTGTTTGTTGGCCCAAGCAAGCTTGGTGCGCAGCTTGAGGGAAGCAAGGACTTTGCAAAGGAGTTCATGACAAGACACAATATCCCTACTGCTGCCTACAAAAGCTTTACAAAAGAGACTTTGGACCAGGCAGATGCTTTCCTTGAGAGCCTTGAGGCTCCGTATGTGCTGAAAGCTGACGGATTGGCTGCAGGCAAGGGTGTGCTTATCCTTGAGTCTTTGGAAGAGGCTAAGGCAGAGCTTAGAAATATGATGGGAGGCAAATTTGGCGCTGCAGGCAACACTGTTGTTATTGAGCAGTTCCTTAAAGGAATTGAGGTATCTGTTTTTGTACTTACATCAGGAAAAGATTATCTTATCTTACCGGAAGCTAAAGATTACAAGAGAATTGGAGAAGGTGACAAAGGCCTTAATACAGGTGGTATGGGTGCTGTTTCCCCTGTTGTGTTTGCTGATGAAGAGTTCATGGCAAAAGTTGAGGAGAGAATCATCAAACCTACAGTTGAAGGTTTCCGTAAAGATAATATAGATTATAAAGGTTTTGTGTTCATTGGCCTTATGAACTGTGGAGGTGACCCTTATGTGATAGAGTACAATGTGCGTATGGGAGATCCGGAGACAGAGGCGGTAATGACCAGAATTGACTCTGACCTTCTTTCACACCTTGTGGCAGCTGCAAAAGGGGATCTCAGCGGTGAGAAGATGGTAATTTCCAAAGAGGGTGCCCTTACAGTTGTATGTGTTTCCGGCGGATATCCTGAGGATTATAAAAAAGGAATTGAAATGGGTGGAAGTGAGTACCTTTACAGCAATACTCCAAGCAGCAAAATAAAGGTATTCCATTCAGGTACTGCAATTAAGGACGGCAAGCTGGTAACTGCCGGCGGTAGAGTTCTTGCTGTTACCATTAACGGAAACGGTATTGAGAACCAGAGAGAGGAGATTTACAAAGAGATAGCCAAGATTGAATATGAGGGCAAGTACTGTAGAAGAGATGTTGGCTTGGATCTGTTGAACTATAAAGGTTAATTGTGCAGGGAAAGTATTCATTTTGGATAAAGATGCTTTCCTGCCTTACGGCCGGACTCGCAATTACTTCCTACCTTATTCCTGTGGAAGAGGGTAGGGAGTATTGGGTTCCGCTGTTGAGTGGGCTGTTTGATTTTTCGCTTATTGCGGGTATGCCTGTAGTGAGCGCTGTCTTGGGCGTATTGTTCAATGCCCTTATTGCTGCGAGTCTTTTGGCAATAAACACAAAGAGCGTAAACAATATTTTTAATCCGGCTCTTTCTGTGATATTTTTGCTGTTTATCATTTTCCTCAATCCAGGAGCGGTATATTTTACACCTGTGCATGTAGCGGCACTTCTTTTGGTATGGAGCCAGAATTGTTTCATTATAAGCCAGAAATTTACATCTATGTTTCTCCTTTCATGTGCGGCACTCTTTTATGCGCCGCTGATGTGGGGAATTCCTTTAGTGGTTGTTATAAGTGTTGTGGGTGCAGCCGACATGTTAAGAGTGGCGGTAAAGTCTTTGGGGGGGATTGTATTGCCAATAGTGTACCTGTTATGTTTCAGGTACATAATGTATGCTGATGCTTTAGTTTTTATTGATGAGTATATAGAGCAAATGTTTGTTTTGTCTTCCCCTTTCAAAGGGTTGACATTTACCTCTCTGTATCTGATAGTATGTATGGGTGTAACGGTTCTGCATGCAATTTCATATATGTTCTCCAAACTGCATAAAAACAGTATTGTAACTGAACATATTCTTAAGATGCAGCTGACTACATTCCTTTTGGGTATAGTTCTGTTTGTCTTGTATAATGGAGATGGTGATACTCCAATAAATCTTTTTGTTGCGGTACCTGCTGCAATGTTGTACTCACACTATTTTACAGGAAAAATTAACGCCGCACCTGCCAGAGTGGAGTTGATTCTCTTGTGCAGTGCGGCGGTAATTTCCAGGTTAGCCTATTTTATTACCTGAAGAACATAAGCTCTCTGTATTTAGGCAATGGCCATAACTCATCATCAATATACATCTCAAGGTTGTCTGCTATTTCCCTGATTTTTCCCATATAAGGCAATACTGTTTCATTATAAGTATGTGCTCTGGTTGGTATATCATCTATCTTGTTGGCAACTCTCCTTGCATCTACCATCTCTTCTACCAAAGAATGCAGTGAATTTACGTATCCGCTTATCTTGTGTATAAGATGAAGCTGGGTGCTGCACATTTGTGAGTATTCGTCAGGGAACAGCTCTTTAATACCTTTGACATTATTGATAAGAGTATTCTGGAACGAGAATGCTGTTGGAATTACATGGTTGGTAATCATGTCTCCCAGAACACGTGCCTCTATTTGAAGTTTCTTTACAAATGTTTCATTAAGTACCTCATATCTTGCATGTGCCTCTCTTTTTGTCATTACACCCACCCTTTCAAACAGGTCAGCGGTCTTGGGAGTTATGTATTCCTTAAATGCCTCAGGGGCATTCTTTATCCCTCTCAAGCCTCTTCTTTCTGCCTCTGCATGCCACTCAGGACTGTAACCGTTGCCTTCAAAACGGATAACTTTTGAGTCTGACAGGTATTGTCTTATCACTTTCATCATGGCCTTGTCCTGTGCCATACCTTTATGCATATTTGCATCTACCTCATCCTTAAATTTGTTGAGCTGGTCTGCAACAATTGTATTGAGCAGGAACATTGATGAAGCAACATTGCATGATGAACCTACAGCTCTATACTCAAATCTGTTACCGGTAAAAGCAAATGGAGATGTTCTGTTGCGGTCTGTATTATCTGCAAAAATTTCAGGAATCTGGTTTACTATATGCATTTTTGACCTAACCTTAACCTCTTTGTCTGTAGAGTTTGTAAGGTTTTTATCTGAAAGGTTCTCAATTGACTCAACAAGCCTTGTGAGAGTTTCACCTATAAAAATGCTCATGACTGCCGGAGGAGCCTCATGGCCGCCAAGACGGTACATGTTGTTGAGATTTGCAACACTGCTCATAAGGAGGTAATTGTGCTCATAAACAGCTTTCATCACTACGGAGAAGAAACTCAAGAACTGCAGGTTGGTTCTTGGAGTTCTGCCTGGAGAAAGTAGGTTTACTCCTGTATTGGTAACAATGCTCCAGTTGCAGTGTTTGCCTGAGCCGTTTACCCCATCAAAAGGTTTTTCATGGAACAGAACTTTGAGTTTGTGTTTTTTTGCAATCTTTTTCATGATGATCATCATCATAAGGTTCTGGTCTGCAGAAATGTTGGCCTCACCATATACAGGTGCAAACTCAAACTGGTTGGGAGCTACCTCATTGTGACGTGTTTTTAGTTGTACTCCCAGTTTGTAAGCTTCAGTCTCAAAGTCTTTCATAAAGGCCATAACCCTGCTAGGAATTGCTCCAAAGTAGTGATCCTCCAACTGCTGGTCTTTGGCTGCGGTATGTCCTATAAGTGTGCGGTTGCAAATCATCAGGTCTGGTCTGGCCCTGTAGAATGCTTCATCGACAATGAAATACTCTTGCTCAATTCCAAGCATTACATTAACCTTGGTGACATTTTTGTCAAACATCTTGCATATACCCTGCGCAGCTTTATCAAGTGCTGCAATTGATTTTAGGTGAGGGGTTTTCAAATCCAGTGATTCACCTGTATACGCAACAAAAACTGTCGGGATACAAAGGGTCTGGTCTATGATGAATGCAGGGGATGATGGATCCCACGCGGTATATCCTCTGGCTTCAAATGTATTTCTAAGTCCGCCATTAGGGAAGCTTGATGCATCAGGCTCCTGTTGGATAAGGGTACTTCCTTTGAAGTTTTCAAAGACTCCACCGCCAACCATAGGGTCTGCAAAGGCTTCATGCTTCTCTGCGGTTGCATCTGTAAGTGGGTGGAACCAGTGTGTGTAGTGTGTAGCTCCCATCTTAACTGCCCAGTTCTTCATACCCTGTGCTATTTGGTCTGCAATTGTACGCTCAATTTTTTCACCTTCATTTATGGCGTTTACAACGGCAGTATACGCTTCTGCTGAGAGGTATCTTTGCATTTTAGGCAGATCAAATACATTTGTTCCAAAATACTCTGATACAGGCCTGTCTTCCTGATAGAATCTTTCTGCTTTGTGGGTTGTGAACTCCTCCAAGGCCCTGGTCCTGATGTTTCCCATGGTAAATTAATGTCTGTTGAAATATTATTATATGGTGCAAATTTATTTATTTTTATAAAAATACCTCTAAAATATTGTATTTTATTGTTTGTGACGTCTAATTTTTTCTAAAATTACCATTAATTTATGATGATTATGTGAAATTATATGTGTTTTTTATAAAAAGTGTTCAGTTGTTATGTAGTGGTGGAATATTTTGTTTAAAACGGGAGTTTTTGCCTCTTTTTTATTAAATTTGTATAATTTTTAATTTACTTAACAAAACATGAAAAAGATACTATTTTCAATTCTTTTAGTTTTAGGTTTTGTTACATACGGTTTTGCACAAGGAGGTGCACAGGCGTATATTAACAAACATATGAAAACAGACCCTAATTTTAAGAACGCCATTATTGGTATTCTTGCAATTGACCAGAATGGGAATACTGTAGCAGAGTGGAATTCCAATCTTCCAATGCTTACAGCTTCTACCATGAAAACCATTTCTACCGGAGCCGGTTTGCATGCTTTGGGAAAAGATTTCAAATACACTACCAAAGTTGCCTATACAGGTGAGATTAAAGACGGTGTCCTTAACGGCAACATTATTATTATTGGTGGTGGTGATCCTACATTGGGATCTTCAGATACTCTTGCTTATTCTATTGATTCCATTTTTGGAGTATGGACAGATGCTATAAAAGCTGTAGGCATCAAAAAGGTAGAGGGTAATATTGTTGTTGATGACAGTTACTTTGTTCGTGAGCAGATGCCGGATTCATGGTCGTGGGGCAACTTTGGTGCCTCTTATGGTGCAGCTGCCAGCGGTTTGTCATTTGCTGAGAACTGCCAGCAGTTCAAACTTGTTCCGGGCAAGAATGTTGGTGATAAGGTAATGGTTAAAGCTATCTATCCGCAGGTTCCAGGTCTTGAGATTGTAAATGAGATGACAACAGGCGAGAAGGGTACAGGAAACAGAAGCGGTTACTATGTGCAGGATATGAAATGCGCAAGCCAGTATGTAGGCAGTGTAGGTGTTGACAGAGGTGTTGTTTATGAGACAAACTCAAACAGATTCCCTCATTTGAGCTGCGGTTTCCACTTCAGGGAGTTCCTTGTTGCAAACGGTGTAAGTGTTTTGCCTGAGATTCTTGATGCAACCCAGATGTGCTGCAACGCTGAGAGACATCCAATCACAGAGACCTACTCTCCTGAGCTTTGGAAAATTGTAAACGTAACCAACAGGGTAAGCCAGAACATGTTTGCTGAGACTATCCTTAAAACCATTGGAAAAGAGCTTACAGGTGTGGGCAGCTATGATTCTTCATTTGTTGCTATAAGAAGAGTCCTTGAGGGTATGGGTGTTGATCTTACAGGTTTTACCCAGGAGGACGGTAGCGGACTTTCAAGACAAAATTATGTTTCTCCAAAGTTTTTCTGCAATTACTACGCAAAAATGCAGGAAAGTGGTATATTTGCTGAATTCTTTGAGAGTCTTCCAATGCCTGGCGGTCCTGGAACACTCAGAAGTGTTTTGAAAGATGCAGACCAGAAGATTAAGGACAGAATCCATGCAAAGAGCGGTTCCCTTGCAAATGTAAGATGCTATGCAGGTTATGTTCAGGGAAACAAGAAGCACGGTTTGGTAAGATTTGCAATCCTTACAAACAACTTCTCGGTTTCTACATCAAAGATGCAGCCAAAAATTGAGGGCTTCATGAAAGCTTTGGCTACTTGGTAAAATGAAATTATTGATATACTTAATTTAACGATACATTATGCTAACTCTATCAAAAAAAGCGCAGGCTATGCCTGCTTCACCAATCAGAAAATTGGTTCCTTACGCAGATGCTGCTAAAAAAAGAGGTACTAAAGTTTACCACTTGAACATTGGCCAGCCAGATATCGAGTCTTCTCCACAAGCTCTTGAGGCTGTTAAAAACGCAGATCTTAAAGTTATTGAGTACTCAAACTCTGCAGGTAACCTTTCATACAGAGAGGGTCTGGTAAAATATTACGCAAGCGTAAACATCAATATTGAGGTTGCTGACCTTATCGTTACTTCTTCAGGTACTGAGGCTGTACAGTTTGCACTTGCTGTTACTTGTGACCCAGGTGATGAGGTAATCGTAATGGAGCCTTTCTACACTAACTACAATGCTTTTGCAGTTCAGAACGACGTTAAACTTGTTCCTATTTCGTGTGAGATTAAAGAGGGCTCCAAACTTCCTGCAATTGAGGAGTTTGAGAAACACATTACCCCTAAAACCAAAG
>JAZTYE010000059.1:0-8883 GCA_045636765.1 Candidatus Egerieisoma sp. | reverse complement strand
ATTTCACGTTCATTACGTTTTGTAGTAATGGCGCTTGTGGCTATGACTCTTTCTTTGAGTGCATGGGCTCAGAATGTAAAAGTAAGTGGTACTGTTGTTGATATAACAGGCGAACCACTTATTGGTGTTTATGTATTGGTTGAAGGAACCACTACAGGAACATCTACTGATGTTGACGGTACTTACGCTTTGGAGTGTGCAGGTGATGCAACTTTGAAATTCTCTTTGATGGGAATGAAAGACGTTATTGTTCCAGTTAACGGTAAAGCAGTAATTAATGTTACTATGGAGGAGGACGCTGTTCTTCTAGAGGACGTTGTTGTTACTGCATTGGGTATTAAAAAAGATAGAAAGGCTCTAGGTTACTCAGTAACTGAGATGAAAGCTGAGGAGTTGTTGAAAAACAAACAGACTAACGTTGTTAACTCGTTGGCAGGTAAAATTGCCGGTGTAAACGTTACTCAGGGGTCAGGTGCTGCAGGTGCAGGTTCTGCTATCATTATCCGTGGTGGTAACTCAGCTTCTGAGAGCAGCTCTAACCAGCCTTTGTTTGTTGTTGACGGTATCGTTTATGATAACTCGTCTCCTAATGGCGGTAACTCTGGTACTGACGGCGTAACTCAGTCTGCTACCACTTTCTCTAACCGTGTTATGGATATCAACCCAGAGGATATTGAGAGCATGTCAGTACTTAAAGGTGCTGCAGCTGCAGCTCTTTACGGTTCTCGCGCTGCTGACGGTGTTGTCCTAATTACAACTAAGAAAGGTGCAGAGGGTGCTGTAAAAGTTAATTTCTCTTCTAAGTACACTTATTCTTATGCTGCTGCAGTTCCTGAACTTCAGGATGTTTATGGTGCAGGTAGCTACAATGAGGCTGGTACTTTGGTAACTGAGAATGTTACTTCATCTTGGGGTGAGAAAATCAAAGGCCAGACTTATGATAATATTGCTGATTTCTTCCAGGGCAGCAACGTATGGGACAACAGTTTCAGCGTTTCTGGCGGTCATAAAAACGGTAACTTCTACCTATCAGCTTCCCGTTATGACCAGGAGGGTGTTATCCCTGGTACAGGTTATCATAAAACAACTTTCCGTTTTAACGGTGAGCAGAAATATGGTAAACTTACTGTAGGCGCAAACGTTTCTTATTCAGTTGCTGATACTGACAAGACCCTTACTTCATCTGGTCTTTACTCAGGTGGTGGTAACGGTACTATGAACGCATTGTACGGTTGGTCTAGAGACAGACAGATGTCTAACTGGATTAATGAGGATGGTACAAAGATTCAGTTGTTCCCTAACCTTGCTCCAGAGTCTCAGGTTGAGAACCCATATTGGATCATCAACAAGAACAAGATGACTGACAAGAATGAGCGTATTACCGGTTCTGCTAACATCAGCTATGAGTTTACAGATTGGTTGAACTTGGCTGCAAGAGTAGGTCTTGACTCATATAATAATGATGCTTATACTTACATTGCTCCAGACGGTAACGTTAACGAGATGTACCAGAATGGTCGTTTGAGCAAATCTAAGATCAAATACAATTATTTGAATACCAACGTAATGTTGAACTTCCACAAAACTTGGGGAGATTGGGATGTAGCTGCTCTAATTGGTACTGCAACTGAGAGCACAGACCGTTTGTCTAACTCAATGTGGGGTTGGAATTTTACAGTTCCTGGAACAATTTCATTCAGCAATATTCTTGATGAAAATAAATTTGCTTCTGACGGTACAAGCCAGAAACGTCTGGTAGGTGTATACGGTGAGGTAAGAGCTTCTTGGAAAAACATGCTTTATCTAACTGTAACTGGCCGTAATGACTGGTCTTCTACTCTTCCTAAAGAGAACAGATCATACTTCTATCCTTCAGTTTCAGGTTCATTCGTATTTACAGAGGTTCTTCCTCAGAATGATGTTCTAACTTTTGGTAAAGTTCGTGGTTCTTGGGCAGAGGTAGGTAAAGATGCTTCTCCTTACCAGACCAATACTTATATGTGGCCTTCTGCATCAGTTCTTGGTAGCTTTGTAGGTATCGGAAATGATTGGTCTGCAGGTCATAGATTCTTGAAACCAGAGAGACAGAGAGCATGGGAGGTTGGTGCTGGGTTGAAATTCTTCAACGGAAGACTAGGTGTAGACTACACTTATTACAAATCTGTAACACGTGACCAGATTGTTGCTCCTCGTCTAACCCAGTCTACAGGTTATATCTTCTTTGCAATGAACTCAGGTTCAGTTAAGAATGAGGGTATGGAGCTTATGATTACCGGTACTCCAATTGAGAAGAAAAACTTTGCTTGGGATATCACTTTGAATATGGCTGGTAACCGCGGTACTCTAGGTGATTTCGTTGACGGTATTGAGTATTTCTATGTAACTGATGCACAGATTGGTGGTGTTAAAGCTGCTTCTATTCCTAACGGTGGTTACTTCCTAGGTCTAACCGGTAGCGAGTGGCAGAAAGATGAGAAAACTGGTAAATTCCTTGTAGATCCTAGTACTGGACAATATAAACCTACTGCAAGTGATGCAAATATTGTAGCTAATCGTGAGCCTAAGCTAACTGGTGGTTTGACCAACAGTTTCCGTTTCAAAGACCTTACTTTGTCATTCCTATTGGATTTCCGCGTAGGTGGTGCAGTTTACAATGGTACTCAGTACTATTTGACTCAAAGAGGTCAGTCTATGAGAACTTTGGAGCGTGATCAGGTAACTGTAAACGGTATCAACTCAGTTACAGGTGAGCCATTCAGCCAGACTTACAAGAAAGGTGAGACTTATGTTATTGCTGGTGTAACCAAATCTGGTGAGTATATGATTCAGGATTACTGGAGCAACTACGGTAAACATTCAGGTAACTTCCTAACAGATGTTAACTGGTTGAAACTACGTGCCATTAACCTATCATACGATTTTGGTAACCTAATTAAAGGTCAGAGTGTTCTTAAAGGTTTGTCAGCTACATTCTCAGCTAACAACTTGTTTACTTTGAGCAACTACGAGGGCGGAATGGATCCAGAGGTTGCAGCTGTAGGTTCTACAGGTGGTTCAGGTTCTGTAGGTATTGACTACTGCGGTGTTCCTGTTCAGAGATCATTTGCTTTTGGTCTAAACTTAACATTCTAAATTTTAAAAGATTATAACGATGAAAAAATTATTATATTCAATTTTATCACTAATCTTGATTTTTGGAGCTACATCTTGTGAGTCATGGTTGGATGTTAATACCAATCCAGATAAACCTAACAACGAGAGCGCTTCAGTAGAGATCAGATTGCCATGGATCCAGCACTACTATATGTATGCTTACGGATCTGCCAGTGTTAGAACAACTGCTGCTGCTCAGGTTATTATAGGAAGACAAAGCGGTAACCATATACAAGGAATGGGTCTTTGGGATCCATGGCAGGATAACAACATTACCCCTTACCAGCAGTGGTTTGTAGGTGCAGCAAATAATATTCCTGATATTATTGCCAAAGCTCAGGAGACTGGTGCAACTCACTATGAGGCAGCTACTCTTGTAATCAAATCAATGGGTTATTTGATGATGGCAGACTTGTTTAGTGAGATTCCTTATACTCAGGCAATTGGAGAAGATTTCTCTCCTTCATTTGATAAAGGTGAGGATGTATATGCAGGCTGCTTGGCAGATCTTGAAACTGCAATCAAACTATTCTCTGCTCCACAGAAGGATGGTGCTACTCCGCTTTCTGCAGGTGACACTTGGAATGGTGGTGATGTTAACAAATGGATCAAACTTTGCTACGGTCTAAAAGCTCGTTGGTTGGGTACCCTTTCAAAAACTGAGCAGTACAACCCTCAGGCTATTTTGGATGCTATCAGCAAAGCTCCAGCTTCAAACGCAGAGAACATTAAAGTAATTCACTATAACGTTGAGACTTCAAGCGCAGCTCCTATCAACGGTGATGCATTTGGCCCTAACACCATTTATAACACTGCTGCTTGGAATGAAAACCAGAGACTTAACAAATGGTATATTGACCTTCTTACCAACTTTAAAGGTTCAGGTGTAGAGGATCCACGTGCAGACAAACTTATCCCTTCTAAAATGTGGAATGTTCAGTTGAGCGACGATGGTACTAGCATTAAGAGCTATGAGTGGAGAAGAGATGTAGGTGTTAATGTTCAGGGTATTGACGAGGGTTGGATAGGAAACAGATTTGATGCTAATGCTACTCTTATTCAGAGATGTTATCCTGCAACAAAAGATGTTCGTAAAGCATACTCTAATACTGACATTGTAAAATACTATACCTCTGTTGATGCATTTGTGAAGAATCTAAAAGGTTTGTTTAGCGAAACTGCTGCTACTATTAATCAGCTTAAGGATTCTGTAGTTATCACTTATCACCCTGGTACAATGTATGCTAATACTTCTTCCGTTTACGAGGTAGAGGATGTTAAATATGTAAACTATAGAGCAGACGCTGTATTCCAGACAGCTGGCCTTTCTAAAACAGACATGAACTGCTATATCTCAGGTACTGCAGAAGTGACAAGATCTTTGGGCTTGGTACAGGGTACAGGTGCATTCTATACAAGACCTGATTCAGATGCAGATATCTTGACATATTCTGAGATGTGTTTCCTAAAAGCTGAGGTATTATTCCGTCAGGGTGACAAAGTTGGTGCTCACAAGGCTTATATTGAGGGTATTGAGTCTCACTTTGCACGTATGAACGAGAAACTTAACTACTGGACTGGTAGCGGTTGCGGTAAGACAGCAAGAGGTTTTGATGTTTCATTTGCTTACTCTCCTATGCCTCAGGCTGATATTGATGCTTATATGGCAAGTGCTGCTGTAGCTCAAACTTCAACTGCTCTAACAATGTCTGATATTATGATGCAGAAACTTATTGCTATGGGTTACAACTTCCAGAACTGGAATGATGTTCGTAGATTCAACTACAACGTAGGTAACATTGAGGACTTTGGCGTTGTATATGATTTCAAAGAGCCTATGCACAGAATGAAAGCTACCTCAGAGTTTGATTCTGATCCTAAGTCTGACAGATACTATCCTAGACGTATGATGCAGTGTTATCTTGAGACTGACTACAACACTGAGGAGACAACTAAGATTATCCTTGAGCTTTACGGTCAGTACGGCATTGAGGGTTGTTTGGATCCTAAGATTTACTCTATCCCTGTATGGTGGGACTGGACTAAATAATTTGTCCTGATATCTTATATGAAATTGAAGGCGGCTTTTATAAGTCGCCTTCTTTTTTTGCGGTTTTGGGAATATGTGTTATCTTTGGTTAGATACAAAAATTATACACTATGTTTTCAAAAGATATTTATGTTAGCAGACGTGAGCGTCTGATCAAAAAAATAGGTAGCGGCCTTATTCTCCTTTTGGGTAATAGCGAGGCTTCTACAAACTATCCTTCAAATACTTACAAGTTCAGACAGGATAGTACTTTCCTTTATTATTTTGGCCATAATGATCCTGATATGGCAGCAATCCTCAATGCATCTACCGGTGAGGTTATCCTTTTTGGCAATGATGTGGATATAGATGATATAATTTGGATGGGCCCGCAGATTTCCGTTAAGGAGAAAGGTGAGCAGGTAGGAGTACAGCATACTGAGCCAATGTCAAAATTGGGGGATTACCTTGCACAGGCACAGAAAGAGGGGGTGGAGATAATGTTCTTGCCTCCATACAGGAACTATAACAAGATTCTTCTTAACTCATTGCTCAATATTCCAATTTCTGCACTTAAGGAGCAGGCCTCTGTAAGGCTTATTAAGGCAATTGTGGATATGAGAATCATTAAGGAGCAGTGTGAGCTTGACCAGATACATAAAGCCTGCGATATAGGTTATGAAATGCATTTCACAGCCATGAAACTTGCAAAATTGGGAATGGTAGAGCAGCAGCTTGCAGGTATAATGGAAGGAATAGCCCATTCAAAAGGTGCAATGACCTCCTTCCCGACAATTCTTTCCCAGAATGGAGAGACCCTCCACAACCACTCGCACCACCAGATTCTTACAGAGGGTAGGCTGATTGTAATTGATTCCGGTGCTGAGAACAATATGAACTACTGTTCCGATTTTACCAGAACAATTCCAAGCAGCGGCAAGTTTACACAGCAGCAGAAAGAGATCTACAATATTGTAGCAGCGGCCAATAATCTTGCACTGGGTATGGCAAAACCAGGTTTGACCTACAAGGAGGTGCACCTTGCTTCATGCCGTGTTTTGGCTCAGGGTCTTAAAGATTTGGGCCTTATGAAAGGTGATGTGGATGAGGCTGTGGCTGCAGGAGCACACGCTTTGTTCATGCCTCACGGCCTTGGCCACAATATGGGCTTGGATGTGCATGATATGGAGGATTTGGGCCAGATTTATGTAGGTTATGATGACCAGATACGCCCTTCAACCCAGTTTGGGCTTGCAAGTTTGCGTATGGGTAGAGAACTTAAGCCAGGGCATGTTGTTACAGTTGAGCCTGGATGTTACTTTATCCCTGCCCTTATAGACCAATGGGAGGCAGAGGGAACCAATAAGGAGTTCATTAATTTTGATGCTCTTAAGGGTTATCGTACCTTTGGTGGCATAAGGTTGGAGGATGATATTGTTGTAACCCAGACCGGTTGCCAGCTGCTTGGTAGCAAGAGACTTCCTATCACTCCAGAGGAGGTTGAAAAAGAGATGCAATGCTAATAAAGATAATGATTGGGGGAGCTTGAGCGGCTCCCTTAATTATATGGAGAAATAATAAAAAATTTGTCGGGAAGAGGATGATTACATTTAGGAGGGCAGGGTTGGAGGATATCCCTTTGATTGAGGAACTTGCCCAGGAAATTTTTAGGGAGACATACAAGGTAATGCTCTCTGGGGAGCAGATTGACTATATGATGGAATGGATGTACTCACAGGAGAATCTGTACAGCCAGATTGCAGTGCATGGGCATGTTTACCATATAGTTTATGATGGGGATACTCCTGTAGGGTATGTCTCTTTGGAGCAACAGGGAGAAAGTCTTTGGCACCTGCAGAAGATTTATCTCAGACCGGCTCTGCAGGGTAAATCTATAGGGAAGCAGATGTTCCTTTTTGCTGTGGAGTACGTGCGTGAGAACTCCACTTTGCCTGCAACCATGGAGCTGAATGTAAACAGGGATAATGTAAAAGCCTGGAGATTCTATGAGCGGATGGGCATGCACAAGGCCTCACAGGGGGATTTTCCAATTGGGAACGGCTATTATATGACCGATTATATTATGACCATGGAGATAAAATAATATTTATCCGCAGGATGCAGACTGTTAAATGTCTGCATCTACGTGTATAAGTACGGATTTGTCTACCTGGGAAATCTTTACATTGTCAAACATGTTGCGCAGCATCATAAGTGACACTGATATAGTGGTGAAGCTCTCTTCTGCCCAGTCAAATATATCCCTCGTAAAACCAAAGATGGAAGGCCTGTAACAGTAAGGGTGCCACTGAATACAATAGCCAAGGAAATTCTGATACGTTACAGGGAAACTCCAGGGACTGCACTATTCCCGCTAATCTCACAGCAGAAATACAACGTAGCCATAAAGAAAATGTTTCTGGCAGCAGACCTTACCCGCCCGGTAGTGGTATTCAACCCCACCACCAGCGAGGAAGAAATCCGCCCACTGCACGAAATTGCCTCATCCCACTTGGCCCGCAGATGCTTCATTGGGAACCTGTACAAGCAAGTAAAAGACCCTAACCTGGTAGGTGTTCTCAGCGGCCACAAAGAAGGAAGCAAAGCCTTCTCCAGATATAGGGAGATTGATGAACAAATGAAGAAGGATCTGGTGGGGATGTTGGAGTGATGGAACATTGATGGATAATAACTATATTTACAAGGATAAATTATACTTGATATGAACAAAGAGATGAAGTTTTTGATGTACGGCACACCGCAGGGAGATGTGAATGTGGAGGCTGTTGTAAGGGATGAGACGTTGTGGCTTACTCAAAAAGCTATGGCTCAGTTGTTTGGAGTGCAGGTTCCGGCGATTAGCAAGCATTTGAAGAATATTTTTTCAGAAGGTGAATTAAGAGAGGAAGTGGTTGTTTCCAAAATGGAAATAACCACTCAGCATGGTGCTATTGAAGGGAAAACTCAAAGTCAGGAAACACAGTTTTATAATCTTGATGCAATTATTTCTGTGGGCTATCGAGTCAACTCTGCAAAAGCTACCCATTTCCGTATTTGGGCTACCAATGTTCTAAAAGAGTACATGATTAAAGGTTTTGTGCTGGATGATGAGAGATTGAAGCAGGGTGGACAAACTTTCGGGAAAGATTATTTCCGTGAATTATTGGAGCGAATCCGTTCAATTCGTGCAAGTGAGAGACGTATATGGCAACAGATAACAGATATTTTTGCAGAGTGTAGCCTTGATTATAATCGCGACTCTGATATCACAAAGGAATTTTATGCAATGGTTCAGAATAAATTCCATTATGCTATAACAGGACATACAGCTGCAGAAATTATATATTCTAAAGCTGACAGTACCAAAGAGAATATGGGACTGACTACGTGGAAGCACTCTCCAGATGGCAGAATCTTGAAGTCTGATGTTATGATTGCAAAGAATTACCTTCAAGAGCAAGAGATAAAGCGTCTTGAACGTGCAGTTACGGGATATTTTGATTACATAGAAGATTTGGTTGAGAGAGAAAATACCTTTACTATGGAAGAGTTTGCGGCGAGTGTAAATGAGTTCTTGTCATTTAGAAAATATCAGATTCTTGTTGATAAAGGCAAAGTGTCAAGGATACAAGCAGAACGTAAGGCTGAGAGGGAGTATGAACAGTTTAATAAAACACAGAAGATAGAGTCTGATTTTGATA
>JAZTYE010000058.1:0-21906 GCA_045636765.1 Candidatus Egerieisoma sp. | reverse complement strand
AAGGCGTAAATCTGAACACAGTTTTTGAAAAGATTACCCTCTGGGGCATTTGAAAAAAGGTTATTTAACAATAAAACTTTATAAATTATAGAATTATGTCAACAATTGATTTCAGCAAGTACGGTATTACCGGCGCAACTGACGTTCTTTACAACCCATCTTACGAGGTACTGTTTGCTGAGGAGACAAAACCTGGTCTTGAGGGATTTGAGGTAGGTCAGCAGACTGAGCTAGGTGCAGTAAACGTTATGACTGGTGTTTACACCGGCCGTTCACCTAAAGATAAATTTTTTGTAATGGACGAGACTTCTAAAGACACTATCTGGTGGACTTCTGAGGAGTACAAAAATGATAACAAACCTGTTACAAAAGAGACTTGGGCTGAGTTGAAAAAAATTGCACAGGACGAGCTTTCAAACAAGAAACTTTATGTAGTGGACACTTTCTGTGGTGCCAACGAGAACACCAGAATTAAAGTGCGTTTCATTATGGAGGTTGCTTGGCAGGCTCACTTTGTTAAAAATATGTTCATCCGTCCTACTGAGGAGGAGCTTGCAAACTATGGCGAGCCTGATTTTGTAGTATTGAACGCTTCTAAAGCTAAAGTTGAGAACTACAAGGAGCTTGGTCTTAACTCAGAGACTGCTGTAGTATTCAACCTTACAGAGAAAATGCAGGTTATCATCAACACTTGGTATGGTGGTGAGATGAAGAAAGGTATGTTCTCATACATGAACTACTTGCTTCCTCTACAGGGTATTGCTTCAATGCACTGTTCAGCTAACACAAACAAAGCTGGTGAGACTGCTATCTTCTTCGGTCTTTCAGGTACTGGTAAAACTACCCTTTCAACTGACCCTAAACGTGAGTTGATCGGTGATGACGAGCACGGTTGGGATGATGACGGCGTGTTCAACTTTGAGGGTGGTTGCTACGCTAAAGTTATCAACCTAAGCAAAGAGGCTGAGCCAGATATCTACAACGCTATTAAGAGAGATGCTCTATTGGAGAACGTTACAGTAGATGCTAATGGTAAAATTGATTTCTCAGACAAGAGTGTAACTGAGAATACTCGTGTTTCTTACCCTATTTACCATATTAACAACATTGTAAAACCAGTATCTAAAGCTCCGGCAGCTAAGAAAGTTATTTTCCTATCAGCTGATGCATTTGGTGTACTTCCTCCAGTTTCTATCCTTAACCCTGAGCAGACCAAGTATTACTTCCTATCTGGTTTCACCGCTAAATTGGCAGGTACAGAGCGTGGTATTACTGAGCCAACTCCTACTTTCTCTGCATGTTTTGGTGCTGCTTTCCTTTCACTACACCCAACCAAATACGGTGAGGAGCTAGTTAAGAGAATGGAGAAATCAGGTGCTACTGCATATCTTGTAAACACTGGCTGGAATGGTACTGGCAAACGTATCTCTATTAAAGATACCCGCGGAATCATTGATGCTATCCTTGACGGTTCAATTGATAAAGCAGCTACTAAAGAGATTCCTTTCTTTGGTTTCAAAGTTCCTACAGAGCTTCCAGGTGTTGACACCAACATCCTTGACCCTAGAGACACTTATGCTAATGCAGCTGAGTGGGAGGAGAAAGCAAAAGATCTTGCCGGCAGATTTATCAAGAACTTTACCAAGTTTACTGGTAACGAGGCTGGTAAAGCATTGGTTGCAGCTGGTCCACAGCTATAATCAATCTCTATATAAGCAATTTGAGGCAGCCATCTGGCTGCCTCTTTTGTTTAGAATTCTACTGTTATTCCAAATGAGGGTATAATTGTACCAACTTCCTGTTTAATACTCTTCATTATATATTTCTGTTTATTTTCCGGTAATTTTGGATTTTCCAATACTCCAGTACTTAATAAGGCATCTTGTTGTTTGAGTTTGCTGAATGTTACATTCTGCAAGTCTATATATGCACCCAACATCCATTCATTGAAATACCAGGTCTTGTCTATTCTTATGTCCAATTGAGCAAAAGGTTTCATCCTCAATGAGTTATATAAAGAATAGTTATAATATGCCCTTCCTTGGACATCCCATGCCATTTTAAGAGATGATAACTCTGTATCGTATGGAGTATATGGTGCTCCACCTATACAGCTCAATTTTGCTCCAATACTCCATTCTTTTGGAAGATTGTAAGTCCCTCCCCAATTGATTATAAATCTGTTGTCCCACGCTGATGGAAGATATGCTTCATTTTTATTGCTTCTATATATGCTTTTAAAAATTGTAGCGGAACCCAACATGTTAAGCTTACCGGCAATTATCCATCGGGCAGATAGCTCTATTCCATAAGCTTTTCCCTGAGCTGTAGATACTAGACTTTCATTTCCGACTATTCCATAGTCATTGCCTTTACATGCTAAAGGTATACCATCTTTTATACTGAGAGGCATTTTGTAGTATCTTTTGAAAAAAGCCTCTGTAGAGAGTACAATATTTTCTGATATGTTCCATTTTGCACCGGCACTAGTCTCCAGAACTTTCATATACTCCAGTTCCGTATTTACATATCTATCATCAATCTTATACCCTAATGATGTCAAAGCAGGTAATTGATGATAAAATCCAATATTGCCGCTTATTGTAAATCTTGGCATTAAGGCGTATGAAATTTGTATTCTGGGTGAAAGATTATTCCATATTCTTGAAAGTTTTGCTGAATAATCTGATCCCTCGCCTCTTATTCCAATTCTGGTATCCAGCCGTTTATTATATGATTCGTAATTTGCAGAGACAAACATTGCATAATTGAATAAAGGAAGTTTTGTGTTGTATTCATTTTGGGAAAAAATGCCAAAAGCTTTCTCAAAAGAGTTCATATTAAACATATTGTAACTTCCTTGTATTCCTCCTAATAGCTCAAATCTTCCTAAAAAGAACCTGTTTTCTCCCCTTAGAATCAGTTTTTCTTCTTTTGATATTATCTTATACATTAGATTTTCATCTGAAGAAGAGTTGTTGTCAACATATTTTGTCATATTATTGTCAAGACAACTGTAGCTTAAACTTACATTCAATCTGTTCTTTTTACCATAATGTGTATAAGCAGAACCTAGAGTATATGTTTTTTGCTTTATAACGGGAAGGTATCCCAACATGTATTCTACATCCTCACCTTCTTCATCGGTATTCAGTTTCATGTTGTCAATTCCTGCAAGTCCCATTATAAAAATTTCATTTTTGTCTGAGATTCTGTGTTTTACCTTAAATTGTCCATCTATATAATTTGGAAGAAATGGAAGACCAAGCAATTTGAACAAAAATTGCAGATAAGATTGTCTCAATGAGTATATAAATGTGGTTTTTTCACCAATATGTCCGTTGCCGCTTATTCCAATTTCTGATGCTCCAATTTTCCCTTTATATACATTTTTATACAAATTGCCATCTTTTAGGCTGATATCCATCACAGAGGAAAGGACGCCGCCCTGATCAACTGGCAGTGCTCCGGTATAAAATTGTACCTGTTCTATAAGGTCTGCATTTATTATCCCGACAGGTCCACCAGAGGCTCCCTGGGTTGAAAAATGGTTGATGTTTGGTATTTCTATTCCATCTACATAAAAAGCATTTTCTGCTGGAGAACCACCTCTTACTATAAGGTCATTCCTATATCCTATCGGGGAATATCCTACACCAGGGTATGATCTTATTACCCTTGAAATATCTTTGTTCCCACCCGGAATCTTTTCAATGTCGGCAGTTCCAATAATCTGTTTTCCAATAGGAGATTCTTTTACCCTTTCTAAAACAGAACTTCTTACAGTTACTCCTTCAAGTGTCCCTATATCCTCATCCATTGCCAGTTCTATGAATGGCGTTGTTGCAGATATTGCATATTCTGGAGATACAGCTGTTATATATCCTACACAAGCTGCTTCAATTCTGTATATTCCAGCCGGTACTTTCAATATTGAATATTTTCCTGAAGAGTCTGCAATTGCATATAGGCTTTTGTTTCCTTTTATATATACAGTTGCATACCCTACCGGTTCTCTTGTAACTGATGAAATTACCCTTCCATTTACCGTAAACGAGGTTTGTCCCCATATATTGCTGCATATTGCAATAAGGGAAATTGTAATTATCTGAAAATGCCTGTTCATCATTATTCCATTTTGTTGAAAACAGATGAACAGGCATTTTGTTCCGGAATTATATTTGTCGGGATACTATGGGATAAGCTTGAAATTTTCTACAGCATATTTTTTTGGCATGTGATCAAAATGCCACCACTCCTCTTTAATTGGTAACCAGCCGCTCTCTTCCATTACTCTTCTTAGAAGAAGTCTGTTCTCAAGTTCCCTTTTTGTAATTATACCTTTTTCCAATAGTTCCGGCTCTATGTTTACCCTGCTGTGGTCTGCAAAACAGTCATACTCAGAACCCATTGGAATAGGGAAACCTGTACAATCTATGATTGTTACATCCACTGCATTTCCAAAGTTATGGTTTCCGCCACCTTTCTTTGGATTTGCTACAAAATCCTCCTTGTCTGTTCCCTCTACTGTTGCCCACATTTCCTGCTGTATGCTTATTGGACGTGCTGCGTCATATACTATAAGGTTAAGATCTGGTCTTATTGTCTTTAGCAGTTTATTTGCTTTAACCAGTTTTTCTGCAGCTTCCGGAATAAGAAAAGCTTTGTTTACATTATGGTAAAGTACTCTTCCCATAAAGTTATATGGTTTGGCGTAAATAAGATCAACTGCAAGTGTTGAGTCAAGATCATGAATATCTACAAGACCCATTGCCCTCATCTGTGCCTCTTTAGGTGTGTCACCATTTGGATTTGAAGGCTGAGGAGTTGAACATCCTGTCAAAATCACTAAAATTAGTGATAGAGAAAATAAAATTTTCTTCATAAATTTGAATTGTTAAAATATTATAATAATTATATATTCTATTTTATTGCTAAAATAAACATAAATTGTCAAACATTGTTAATGAATAAAAAATTAGATATGAAAAAAGTAAATTTTAAGAAACATCCTGTAACACTTGCAGGTAATATTCCTGCTCTTGGTATTCCTGCACCATCATTTAATTTGGTAAAAACTGATTTGGCATCTATTTCCATTGAGGATTTTAAAGGGAAAACTCTAGTTTTGAATATCTTCCCAAGTCTTGATACAGGTGTTTGTGCAACCAGTGTGCGTAAATTTAATCAGCTTGCATCAAATATGAAGGATACTTTGGTGTTGGCAATCTCCAAGGATCTTCCATTTGCCCATTCACGTTTCTGTTCAGTAGAGGGTATAGATAATGTAATTCCTTTGTCAGATTTCAGAAATACATCTTTTTCTACCGATTATGGTTTGCTGATGGAGGATGGTCCACTTCAGGGGTTGTTGGCCAGAGCAGTTGTTGTCATTGACCCCGATCAAATTGTCAGATATGTACAACTGGTGCCAGAAATAACTCAGGAGCCGGACTACGATGAGGTATTGCGTCACCTGTAACGTTGTCTTTTTGTATAATTAGTTAGTTTATAAGTATTTACAAAAACAGTTTGTTGGATTTTCCATCAAACTGTTTTTTTATTGGCTTGTATATCAAATATTTGTACAAAAAGACAACGTAAAAATGCTAAATTTGTAATATGAAGAAGTTTGCATTGGATAATAAAGCTTCTCTAATTTTGGAGGGAGGCGGCTTGAGAGGGGTGTTTACCTGCGGCATTTTAGATAATTTTATGGAAAGAGGAATAGAATTCCCCTTTACTATTGGTGTTAGTGCTGGAGCTTGCAACGGACTTTCCTATATGTCCAAACAAAAGAAAAGGGCTAAGTACAGCAATATAGACCTGCTAGACAAGTATCATTATGTTGGTTTGAAGTACTTGTTTACACAAAGGAATATAATGGACTTCAAACTTCTTTTTGAAAAGTTCCCTACAGAGATAATTCCATATGATTATGATGCTTATGCAAGATCAAAAGGACGATATGTGATGGTTACAACCAATTGTCTTACTGGCAAGGCTAATTACTTTGAAGAGAAGCAATCACAGAAGCGAATTATGGAGATTGTCCGTTCTAGCAGCAGCCTTCCTTTTGTATGTCCAATAGCACAAGTTGATGGTGTGCCTATGCTTGATGGTGGTATTGCCGATTCAGTGCCAGTAGAATATGCACTCAATCAGGGCTTTACCAATAGTCTTGTAATACTTACCAGAAATAAAGGTTATAGAAAGACAATTTCCAAACCATCTCCTCTTGCAAAGCTTTTTTATAGAAAATATCCTTTATTACAACAGGCCATAAATGGAAGAAACATTAATTACAACCGCACAATGGATCTTATAGATAAGATGGAGGAAGATGGTAAAATCACTGTTCTAAGGCCTCTGAAACCACTTGAGGTAGATAGAATGGAGAAAGATATAACCAAATTGAATGCTCTGTATCAGGAAGGTTATGAATTGGCTTCAAAAATTTGTTTTGAATAATTAAAAATTACTTTGAACTCCAAAAAATATTCCTTATATTTGTAGGAGTTAATAACAGAATAAAACCTTTACAAGATATGTTAACCCAAATTATCAATGGAAAAATCCATACTCCGCAAGGATGGCTGAAGAATGGATCAGTTATTATCAATGACAACAAGATTCTGGAGGTTTCAAACTGTGACCTTCCGGTTGTAGGTGCAAAAATGGTTGACGCAAGAGGTATGTACATTGTACCTGGAGGCGTTGAGATTCATGTTCATGGTGGTGGCGGCAGAGACTTCATGGAGGGAACAGAGGATGCATTCAGAACCGCAGTGGCAGCTCATATGCAGCACGGTACAACAAGTATCTTCCCTACCCTATCTTCTTCAAGTATCCCGATGATTAAAGCTGCAGCGGCTACTACCGAGAAACTTATGGCAGAGAAAGACAGCCCTGTATTGGGTCTTCACCTTGAGGGACACTATTTCAACATGAAGATGGCTGGTGGACAGATTCCTGAATATATAAAGAATCCTGATCCAAATGAGTATATTCCACTTCTTGAGGAGACAAACTGTATTAAGAGATGGGATGCTTCTCCAGAGTTGCCAGGTGCATTGCAGTTTGGCAAATATGTAAAATCAAAAGGAATTCTTGTTTCTGTAGCACACACTCAGGCTGAGTTTGAGGATATTAAGGCAGGTTATGACGCAGGTTACACCCATGCTACACATTTCTACAATGCAATGCCTGGTTTCCATAAGAAAAATGAGTACAAATATGAGGGAACCGTTGAGTCAATCTATCTTATGGATGACATGACAGTGGAGGCTATTGCAGATGGTATCCATGTTCCTCCTACAATTCTTAGACTTATCTATAAGATCAAAGGTGTAGAGAAGACTGCTCTTATCACTGATGCCCTTGCATGTGCTGCAAGTGACAGTAAGGTAGCGTTTGACCCACGCGTAATTATTGAGGACGGTGTATGTAAGCTTGCCGACAGATCTGCACTTGCAGGCAGTATTGCAACTATGGACCGACTTATCCAAACAATGACATTCCAGGCAGAGGTTCCGTTGTTTGATGTTATCAGAATGATTTCTGAGACTCCTTCAAAGATTATGGGTGTATATGACAGAAAAGGTTCTTTGGAAAGAGGTAAAGATGCTGATATTCTTCTATTGGATAAAGACCTTAATGTTGCTGCTGTTTGGGCAATGGGTAAACTTGTTAAAAACTTTGAGTAGTCCTGCTATATGCTTACACAAATCATAAACGGTAAGATACTTACCCCTTCTGGTTGGTTGGAAGGTGGCTCATTGATACTTAGTGATTCTAAAGTGCTTGAGATTACCAACAGTGATCTTCCACGTGTAGGTGCTACATTGGTAGATGTAAAAGGTGATTATATATTGCCTGGTTTTGTGGCCATGAATATTCATGGAGGTGGTGGATTTGCGTATAAAGAGGGAACAAGGGAGGCTTTTGATACAGCTAATGATGTTCATCTTAAACATGGCGCAACCACTATTTTCCCAACCATTTATACTGCCAAGACAGAGAAGATATACAACTCAATAAAAGTATGTGAAGAGGTTATGAAAGAGGGCAATACCCCTGTAAAAGGAATTCATGTTGCAGGCCCTTATTTCAATCCTAATATGGTAAAGAGTTTCCCTGGTGCAAAAAATCCATGTAAGGAGGAATATTCAGCCATATTGTCAAGTACAAACTGTATAAAGAGATGGGATATTTCTCCTGAGCTTGACGGTGCATTTGAGATGGCCAAAATCCTTAAATGGAAAAATATTGTTGCTGCCATTACCCATACACAGGCTGAATTCCAAGTTGTAAAAGAGGCGCATGAAGCTGGTTTCACACATGTTTCGCAGCTGTATAATGCTATGCCAGGTTTCCACAAGAGAGGAGAATACAAATATGAAGGAACAGTTGAGAGTGTATTCCTTTTGGATGATATGAGCGTGGAGGTAACTGCAGATGGTAAGCATCTTCCAGGCACAATCTTGAGACTTGTGTTCAAACTTAAAGGTGTTGAGAAGATGTGTCTTGTAACCAATGCACTAAAATATGCATGTTACGACGGTCAGCCAGAGCCTGATTCAGATTTTATTATTGAAGACGGTGTATGCAAGCTCAAGGATCACTCTTCTTTAGCCGGAAGCATTGCCACAATGGATAAAGTGATAAGAGTTGCTGTTGAGGCCGGTATCCCTTTGGATGCAGCTGTCAGAATGGCTTCAGAAACTCCTGCCAAGATTATGGGTTGCTTTGATTATGTAGGCTCATTGGAAGAGGGAAAGGATGCTGATGTAGTACTTATGAACAAAGATTTGGAGATTACCGGTGTGTGGTCCCAAGGTGTAAAATATGTATAGAATAATCATTGCATACATATGTAGTGTTATTCTCTTTGTAGGGTGTCAGTCTCCTTTGGAGAAATCTGTTATGGAGCCCCTTACATCTGAACAATTGGATAAAGTTGCCAAGGAGGACAAGTCTTTCTTGGTAACTTATTCTATTGTAGAGGAGAAGTGGAATTATATCATTTCATCTGCTGATTCTGCCCGATGGAGTGCAATTAACTATGGCAGACTCCATAACTATCTCAATACAACTAAAAATGCAGAACTAAACACTCCCCTTTTTGAAAGTTTGAGGAGAGATTGGGAAAATTCATACACACAGTCCAATATGAAGGCAGATTCCATTGTCTCTTATTGGAAAAATTATTTATCTGTAAATTCACCTGATTCACTTGTCTCTATCATATTTTCTGGAGTTGAACTAGAAAAATTCAGAAACAATAAGAAAGAAATAGATACCATTGTAAAGGTAAAGCTTAAAATTAAGCCTCTTTCATTTAACATAGATTCCTTATCTCTGATTTACAGTTTTATACTTGATAGCAACAATGTCAGTATTAACCCTGTAAACTATAAAAGGAAAATAATGGACAGCACAATATTAAAGGTGTATCCCAATCTTCTTCCCGATATTAAAAAGTCAATTGTAAATTCAGATACCCTGCTGCAGTTCTCTGCATCCATACAATCTGTATATCTAAATGGAAAGTGCTACAATATAGACTCCATTAAAAAAGATATGCCAAAATCTGTACTGGCATATATAGAAGCAGAGTTATCTAAAGATGATCCTTTCTTTGATTCAAATTACTATATACAGAATATTATCCGCAAGGAGATTGATCCGGCTTTTATGTCCCAAAGTGCATACATCAAGCTCAATGCGGAAAATTATTATAAGAGGCTTGATTCGCTTGTGTTTAACTTTCTTAATTACAGGGGTTTATAATAACATGTGCTCTCTGTGATTACCATGTCAAGAGTTTTGTCAAATTTTTCACAAGGTATTGATTCCACTATTTGAAAATCAAATCCGAGGCCTATTGTCTTGCATGTCATATTTGGGAGGAGTTTGTCATAGAATCCTTTTCCCCTCCCCATTCTGTTGCATTTGCTGTCAAAAGCTATCCCGGGTATAACGGCTATTTCTATTTCAGATGGATTTATATGCTCACCTTTCTGTGGTTCAAGTATGTTCATATAACCATTTGCCACTTCGTCTGGTATAAACTCTTTCAATATCAGTATATCTCCACTTACTACGGGGAGAATGATTCTCTTGTCTCCCCCAAGGTGATTGCTGAGTGAAGAAAGGAGCAAGTTTGTGTTCACTTCGTCGGGAAGTGCATAATAAAGGAGTATTGTCCTGTATGGTGAAAAGTCCACCTCTTTAATAAGGTTGTGCTGCACTGCCAAAGATTTTTTCAGCAATACAGCCTCCCCCATTTCTTTCTTTATGCCTCTAATGGCTTTTCTTATCTCTTTCTTTTGTTCCCTTATATCCATTATGATCCCATAAATGAATTGATGAACGGTGTTATACCCGCTTTAAAGAATTCTACAGCAATGACCATTATTATAAGTCCCATAATTCTCAGCATGACATTTATACCTGTTTCACCAAGATAACGTACAATTTTTGTTGAGAATGCAAAAATCAGATATGCAAGCGTAAGTACTACAAGCACTGCACTGACAAATGCAATTTTATGGGCGAATGTGGTAGCATCTTCCATAAGTACTATGGCATTTGTAATTGCTCCAGGGCCACAAAGCATTGGTATAGCCAAAGGTGTAATTGCAATGTCCTTGCCTGCTTTGGTTATTTCATCATTACCACCTTTAATTGGGGAAAGACGTGCATTTAGCATGTCAAATCCAACAACAAAGAATATAGCACCTCCCACTATTCTGAAACTGTCTACAGAAATTCCAAAGAATTTGAACAGGAACTGTCCTGAAAATGCAAATCCAAGCAAAATAAGTAATGCTGCAAATACTGCCCTGCGTGCAATTTCCAGCTGGTGTTTTTTTCCCAACTCTGATGTAAGTCCCAGAAATACTGGAAGAATGCTTATTGGATTTATTAGTGTAAAAAATGAAGTGAATACCAAAAGGGCATAAGGAACTACTGAATTTAAATCCATTTGAAATTTTATTTAAGTTTTAGAAGATAACTAGACATTCATACGCAAAATAATTGCGCTATAAAGGTAGTAATTATTATATTTGTATAGAAAAATTTTTGCGCATCATGAGTACATTTTCCAATGCTCTTTTAAGACACCGTACTATTGATTCTTGTTTGAGAGATACCAAACGTAAATATACTTTGGTTGACCTTATCAATGCATGTTCTGCAGCTCTGACAGATAAATATACAGGTAAAGTAAAATCAAAACAGAAAGTTTCTGTAAGGTCACTTCAGCTGGATCTTCAGATAATGCGTGACAAACAGAAAGGTTACGGTGCCCCTATTGTAGTATACGACCACAAATACTATAAATACAAAGATCCTGATTATTCAATTGATAAGGCAAAGGTAAGCAGGGGGACACTTATGTATATTTATGAGCTTGCTGATGCCCTAAAACATTATACATCATTCAAAGAACTTGGCAATCTAAAGAATATTGCTGAGGTACTTGATGAAGAGATATCAGCAAAAATACAAAAAAGGAACAGTGTTGTTTGTTATGAGCCAAAGAGAAATTCTCTTGGTACGGAATATTTTGAAGTTATTCATGATGCAATTATAAATAAAAAAGCACTCTGCATTGGATATTTCTCTTCAAGATCAAATAATATAATGAGCATCATTTTTTATCCTTTCTATCTTAGAGAGTATAAGGGAAGATGGTACGCATTAGGTTATAAGGATGGTTTAAATGGAGTATATAAACTTCCTCTCGACAGAATAAGGGACTACTCCTACTCCATCCTGCCATTCCCAAATGATTATTCTTTTAATCCCGATGAATATTTCAGAGACATTATAGGTGTAACCAAGTTGTCGGGAGATGTAAAAGAAATAAGGTTCCTTGTTAAGAACAAGCTTGCTCCATATATAAAGATAAATCCTCTTCACCATTCCCAGAAACTTATGCATTTGCATGATAATGGTGATATGGAGTTTACCATAAACATAATCCCTAATAGGGAATTCTATAATTTGATATTTGATTATCAGCCGCATATTCAGGTGCTTTCACCAAGAGATGTTGGAATCCAGGCAAATGAAAGGGTGCTTGAACTTGTTTCGCAGCTGCCTGACTACTCAATTGTAAAACAAAAGGACAATACCAAAAATCAGCACAATTGGGACGGTGATATAAATCTTTTTTCTGAGTTGTAGTTATGGACCAGCCTAAGATTGAAAGGGTATTGCGTCTTATGATGCTCCTTACAGCCAACAATAGATATACCATTGAGGATTTGAGTGAAAAACTTGAAACTTCACCCCGTACAATTTACAGATATCTGGATACTTTTAAGGACGCAGGATTTTACGTAACCAAGAATGGCCCTTACTTCAGGTTAGACAAGAAATCGCGTTACTTTAAGGATATCTCCCAACTCATTCATTTTACAGAAGAAGAGGCCTATATCCTTAACTCTGCAATTGAAAGTATTGATCCTACAAATGTAATAAAGCAGAACCTCAAGGCAAAACTTGCTTCTGTGTATGATTACAAGATGCTTGCTGAGTGTGTTGTAAAAGGTGAAAATGCTAAAAATGTGAATTCAATTATTGAAGCAATTGAAGAGAAAAAGCAGATAATTTTACATGATTATACTTCTGCTCACAGCAAGAAAGTTTCAGACAGGCTAGTTGAGCCCCTTTCTTTTACAACCAATTATATACAAGTGTGGGCATATGAAGTTTCAACAGGAAAAAATAAGTTGTTCAAACTCTCCAGGATTGGTTCAGTAGAGGTGCTTGATACAGACTGGGAATATGAATCAAGCCACCAGGAGGGGCTGATGGACATTTTCAGGATTAACAGCTTCAAACAGATACCAATAAAGCTTAAATTGGGATTGCGTGCAGCTTCACTTCTTGTAGAAGAATATCCTATGGCAGAGAAATACCTCTCCCCTTTTGCAGATAACCCTTCTTGCTTTATTCTTCAGACAAACATATGCGGATATGAAGGTGTAGGACGCTTCATACTTGGATTGCTTGATGATATAGAGATACTTGAGGGTCAAGGGCTTAAGGAGTTCTTGAAAGAACGGATCAATCAGGCCAGCTTCTAGTTACTTTACGCTTCCCCAGCACAACAGGGCAAGCCCAACAAGAATAAGGGCTAGATCCAGAGCTTTTGCTTTAAGGTTCTTTTCCTTGAACAATAATGCACCTGCTGTAAACGATACAATTACACTTCCTCTTCTTATCATTGAGATTACTGCAATGAGTGCGTCATCTGATGAGAGTGCGTAGAAATAAGCAAAATCAGCAGCAGAGACAAATAGTGAAATAAGCGGAATCCACCATCTCCACTGTAATTTACCAGTTGTAAACCTGTTCATTATAAGGAGTACGGAACCCATTATAGGAACCTGGTAAATATTAAACCAGCTTTGTACAAACAGAGGCGGAAGTTGTTTCATTATAAATTTGTCATAAAGGCCGCTTATAGCCCCTGTAACAACTGCCCCAAATAATATATATACCCATTTGTTGCTTTTGAAATCAATTCCCTCTTTTCTTCCCGACAAACTTAAAAGAAACAGAGAAAACAAAGAGACAATTACTCCACCCCACTGCAGCAGGTTGAGCTTTTCCCCGAACAGCAGCACTGCACCCACAAGAACAAGGACAGGCCTTGTGGCATTTACCGGTCCGGCAATGGTAATTGGCAGATGCTTTAGTGCATAATATCCCATTATCCATGAACTTAAGACTATAAAAGCTTTCAGTACTACAAGCAGATGTGCTTTTAATGGCAGTATTTGTGGAACATCCCCGTATATAGATTGCAAAGAGGCATTAAATATGCTTCCTGCAACAGTGTCAGGTGAAACTGCAGAAATGATTATGAAAGGAAAAAAGATTAGAGCGCAGAACAAAGTATTACAGAAAAGTACACTTAATACCGCATTTCCATTCAATGATTTCTTTTTTGCAATATCATAAAAACCAAGAAAGAAGGCTGAAACAAAAGCCAATAATACCCACATGCTCATTTAAATTTGACGCAAATGTACAATTTATTTAAATTTGTATAAAGTTAATTCATTATACACAGACAGATGAGAAGCAGAAGCAAATTGCCTATTGTGGCGCTTATATACGATTTTGACGGAACCCTTGCTGCCGGTAACATGCAGGAGTACTCTTTTATTGAGAGTGTTGGAGAGAAAAAGGAGGATTTCTGGGGACAGACTGCAATAATGGCCCAAAATCAGGATTCAGACAACGTACTTGTATATATGCTTCTCATGTTGGAGAAGGCTCGTGAACGTGGAATTCCAATCAGAAAGGAGAATTTCCAGAAATTTGGGGAGTCTGTGGAACTGTTTAAGGGAGTTAAGGAGTGGTTCCGCAGAATAAGTGATTTTGGAATGGACCATGGCGTAATTGTAGAACATTACATAAATTCGTCGGGAATGAAGGAGATGATAGAGGGTACCCCTATTGCAGATGAGTTCAAGACAATTTTTGCAAGCTCCTATTATTATGATGCCAATGGTGATGCTCAGTGGCCGGCAGCTGCTGTTAACTATACCAACAAGACACAGTTCCTTTATAAGATAAACAAGGGTATCTTTACTATCAGGGATTCAGTAAAGATTAATGAGTCTATGCCTGATTCTAAGAAAAGGGTCCCTTTTACCAATATGGTATATTTTGGCGATGGTGAGACAGATGTTCCTTGCATGAAGCTTATCAAACAGATGGGCGGCAATGCAATTACAGTGTATGAGCCAAAGAATGAGAAAAAACGTGAGGTTGCCAAGAAAATTTTAAGCCAGGACCGTTGTGATTATGTTTGCCCTGCAGACTACTCTCCAGGTAAAAGTCTTGATACCTTGGTTAAAGGAATTATCTGCAAGATAAAGGCAGACGACGATCTTCAGAAATTGAAAAAAGAGTTCAAGAGCAGAGGCTACAGGTAAGAATTCCTGAATTTCTTCATATGATATATCATCATTGATGCCGATACCACACAAGCTATAAGGTCTGCAAGTGGCATGCTTATCCATATCCCTTGCAGTCCTATATATTTGGGCAGGATAAGGATAAGTGGCAACAGGAATATCAACTGTCTTGTAAGGGAGAGGAATATTGATGTTCCAGCATAACCTATGCTTCTGAAGAAGTTTGATGTAACCATCTGGAATCCTACTATAGGATAGAACATGAATGATATTCTCAGTCCATTTACCGCTTCCTCTATTAGAGCCGGATCTGATGTGAACATCATTACAAGAGTACGTGGAAACAGTTCTGCTATCAGAAATCCAAGTGTTGTTACAGCTATTGCGCATATGGCAGTATGTTTTACTACCTTTTCCAGTCTGTCATATAGTTTTGCTCCAAAATTGTAGCTTGCTATTGGCTGCATTCCCTGGTTAAGTCCCATAACCATCATTATAAACAGGAATGTGAGTTTGTTTACTATTCCGTAAGCAGCAATTGCCAGATCTCCTCCGTATTGTTTTAATCCCTGATTGAATACAATTACTATAAGACATGCTGTTGAGTTCATAAAAAATGGAGACATTCCTACGGAGATTATTCTCTTTACAATACTTGGAACAAGTCTGTACCCCCCTTTCTGGAAATGTACAACATGATTTCTGTTGGAAAGTACATATACAACCCATCCTAAAGATATCGCTTGTGCTATTATTGTTGCAATTGCTGCCCCCTGTATTCCCCAGAAATATATAAACAGAGGGTCAAGAGCCGCATTTACAAGCACAGTGCATATGGATGCATTCATTGCATGTTTGGGCAATCCTGTTGCCCTAAGGACAGCATTAAGGGCAAAATAGGTATGGGAAATTATATTTCCTCCAAGTATAACCTGCATATATTCCCTTGCATGAGCTATTGTATTTTCACTTGCACCAAAGAAATATAGGATTGGATCCAGGAACATGAGTATTCCGCACATGTACAGAATACCTATAATAAAATTTAGGGTAACAACATTTCCCAGAACCTTCTGGGCCATTGGATAATTTTTCTGTCCCAAGTAAATGCCAATATTGGCTGAAGCACCTACTGCAATGAGGGAACTGAATGCTGTTCCCAGATTCATAAGTGGAAATGTAAGGGCAAGTCCTGCAAGGGCATATCCTCCCGCAAACTGTCCAATAAAGATACTGTCCACCAAATTGTACAATGAGGAGCAGCTCATTGCAATTATAGAGGGCACCGCATACTGTTTGAGCAGCGTTGATATCTTTTCTGTTCCAAGTTCTGTGGGAATTCTGGCCTGCATTACTTACTCCAACCTTTACTTCTTATAATGTCCGATATTACTTTTACACAACCGTCAATTCCTAATAGAGATGAGTTAAGGCAAAGGTCGTATGATGATGCGGCTCCCCACTGCTTGTATGTAAAGTAATTGTAGTAGCTCTCCCTTTTGCTGTCACTCTTCTCAAGCAATTCTTTCAGCTCATCTTTTGTATATTTCTCTGCATTTGGAATTTTATTACATTCCAGAAGCCTCTCTACCCTGTCACCTGCTTCTGCCGTAATGAATACATTAAGGCAGTTTGCCCTCTCCCTAAGAATATAATCTGCACATCGTCCAATGAAAATTGCAGAACCTTCATTTGCAATTTTTATTATGCTTTCACTCTGAATTCTGAACAGTTCTTCCCTGTTTATTCCCGACGAAGCACCGTATTCACTGTATAGTGACCCCATTATTCCGCTGAAGAAGCCTGAAATGAATTTTGAACCCCTTTTTTCATCAATGTCTGCAAACAGTTTTTTGCATAAGCCACTCTCCTGTGCTGCCCTGTCGAGAAGCTTTTTGTCATATTGAGGAATACCAAATTCCTGGGAAAGTTTATTTGCAATCTCAAGGCCACCAGCCCCTTTCTCGCGTCCAATGGTAATGTAGAATTTAGTTTCCATAAAGCTCTGAGTTTTTAAAATTCTTTATTTGTTTGTACAACAGTACAAATGCTATCAAGCTAGAAAGTCCGTCTGCTAAAGGCATACTAACCCATATTCCGTTTGTTCCAAAGAAAGAAGGTAATATGAGCAATCCCGGAAGAAGGAAAATGAGTTGTCTTGTAAGTGACATGAATACCGATTTGCCGGCCATTCCAACACTCTGGAAGAAGTTTCCTGCAACAATTTGGAAACCAATTATCGGGAAACAGGCAAAAACAATTCTCATTCCTGCAATGGAGTGATTGATAAGTTCCTCATCTGTTGTAAATACCATTGATATTGCCCTTGGAAAAAACTCCGCCAATATAAATCCTGTTGTGGTAACAGCAGTTGCACATACAATTGTAAGTTTAAGTGCGTCAATGGCCCTTTTATATTGTCTGGCTCCGTAGTTGAAACCCACTATTGGCTGCATTCCCTGGTTAAGTCCCATTACAATCATTACAAAGACAAATGAAACCCTGTTTACAATGCCGTATGCACCAATAGCAAGGTCTCCGCCATGCTCTTGAAGTCCCTGGTTTATAAGGATTACAATAAGACATGCCGCAGAGTTCATGAAAAACGGTGCCATACCTATTGATATCACATCCTTTACAATACGCGCTTTGAGTTTGTAGATCCCCCTTTTAAAATGTATTACCAGATTTTTGTCCGAGAATACTTTCACTGTCCATATCAGAGCCAAAGACTGTGATATTACAGTTGCAATGGCTGCACCCCTTATTCCCCATTCAAATACATAGATGAAAAGAGGATCGAGTATGGCATTGATTATAACGGTGAATATTGTCAGGTACATTGATTTTTTTGGAAGTCCGGCAGAACGCATTACGGCATTGAGTCCAAGGTACATGTGCGTTACAATATTTCCCAAAAGGATAATTACCATATAGTCTTTAGCGTATCCTATTGTATTTTCACTTGCCCCAAAGAAATATAGGATAGGATCCAAGAAAGTGAGGAATACTATACTGTACACAATGCCAATGATTGTATTGAGAGTAATGACATTGCCCAGTACTTTCTGTGCCATCTCATAATTTTTCTGCCCTAGAAGCATTGAAATTGTTGCAGACGCACCAACACCTACCAATGCCCCAAATGCAGCACCAAGGTTCATCAAAGGGAAGGTAAGTGCAAGTCCTGCAATTGCAAACTTCCCTACACCGTGCCCGATAAATATGCTGTCCACCATATTGTAAAGTGATGAAGCTGTCATAGCTATGATTGCCGGCACGGCATACTGTCTCAGCAATTTTGAAATTTTTTCTGTCCCCAATTCGGTAGGAACTCCTGCTACTGCCATAATTGTCCTTTTTTATCCAATTTTACACAAAGATAGCAAAAATAAAGGCAGCATGTGCTGCCTTTATCCATTGGAAAATATATATTATTGTATCTCAATATGCTTTTCAACAGGCTCTGTTTTGTCGGGAGTTTTCTTGGGAATACATATATCCAAAACTCCGTTTTTAACTTTAGCCTCAATTTTGTCTTTATCTACATTTTCCGGCAAAATCAGGTTCTGTTGAAATTGAGAATAAGAAAATTCTTTCCTCAAATATCTTCCTTTCTTGTCTTTTTCCTCCTTATGTTCCTCTTGTTTGACAGAAACTGTAAGGAGATTGTCATTTGTAACTTTTATGGTAAAGTCATCTTTTGTAAGACCTGGTGCTGCAATTTCCACTTCAAATTTGTCATCAGTCTCTATAATGTTGATTGGTGAAGTTGAGTGAAGTCTCTCCACCCAGTCACTTCCAATAAAGTCGTTGAAAATTGAAGGGAACCAGCTCTGGTTCTTTTTTGTTGGTAACATAATCTCTTGTTTTATATTGTTTCCTATACAACATCCGTTATGGTAAATAGTTCATATCTTTGTACAAAAGGACAACGTCATTATGAAGATAAACAAGACAAATGTGGCCAGGATATTGGACCAGAAGAAGGTGCAATATGAGCTTATCCCTTATACCGTTGATGAAAATGACCTTTCAGCTACTCATGTTGCTGCAGAGTTGGGTGAAGATATTTCACAAGTTTTCAAGACTTTGGTATTAAGAGGAGACAGGAACGGTCTACTGGTGTGTGTAATTCCTGGTGACAAGGAGGTTGATTTGAAAAAGGCTGCTAAATTGTCGGGAAACAAGAAAGTGGAGATGATAGCCATGAAGGAATTGATGCCACTTACAGGATATATAAGGGGTGGCTGTTGCCCCATAGGTATGAAAAAGCCCTATCCTACCTGGATTCATCATACATGTGAGGAGTTCCCTTTCATTTTTATAAGTGCGGGGGTGAGGGGATTGCAATTGAAAATTAATCCGGCAGACCTTTTAAGTGTTACCGGAGCATCTGTTGCTGATATAATTTCTGATTGATTGGGTCTATAGGGTGAATTTAAGTATTCCCACGCCGTATTTGTCCATAGGAATCTCTACCTGTTCAAAAGGATTCAGCTGTCCGAACGGAATATTCCAGTAGCGGAAGAACTCCTGTGGCAAGTTTACTTTAACACTTTCATAGCTTTGTGAGAAATCTGCAGCAACCACTACAAGCTCATTCTCCCATTTGCGGGCAAATGTAAAGCATTTGTTACTGTTAAAATATGCATTGTTGTAGTTTGCATATTGCAGGTCATAAGTATCACCACATGTAATGGCTTTGTTCTCAGCAGCAAATATCATCAGTTTCCTGTATTGGGTGAGCAGCTCCTTCTCCGACGGATACAAATCATTCTCCAGCATTCTTACAACTGAAGGGGCACTGCACCAGTCAAAGATTGAAGTACGTCCGTCACGTCCGCTGAAACCCTCCTGGAGCATACCGGCCTCCCCTACTTCCTGTCCAAAATAGAGCATGAACGGTGCCTTGTTGAGCATTAGTGAAACTGCAAGAGACGGGATACCTTTTGCTGCGTTTCCAAGATTGAAATCAGAGGCTACTCTCTGCTCGTCATGGTTTTCAAGGAAGTTGAGCATTCTGTTTTGCATGTCATTGATGCTCTGCCAGCAACCAGTAATTGCTGATGCATCCCTGTAGCCCTGTGAAATTACTTTTAGAGTATCATATAGACCTACTTTATCATACAGATAATCAAAGCCTCCCCTGTGCATATAAGATGCGTACTCGGCGGGGTTGTATACCTCGGCAATGAATTGCAGCTTAGGATATTTCTGTTTTACTTCCCTAATGCACCACTCCCAGAACTCTACAGGTACAAGTTCTGCCATGTCGCATCGGAAACCGTCAACCCCTTTTGATGCCCAGTAGCACAAGATATCATGCATCATGTACCATGTCTTTGGTATAGGGTTGAAATACCCTTTTCTGCCACCCATGTAGTCAACACCATAATTGAGTTTTACAGTCTCATACCAGTCGTTATCTGTAGGGTATGCAGTAAAACAGTCATTTCCTGTTGCTTTTGCAGGTCTTTCATGGTATGTTCCTTTAGAGAACATCTCCCCCGGAAGGTAATAGAAGTTGTTGTCGGGAGAAAATTGGTTTTCATTGTCCCCTATTCCAAAAGTTCTTGCCCAATATGGTGTGGAGTCTGAGTTATACTCCCTTGAAAGGTGGTTTGGAATAAAGTCAATCAATACTTTGAACCCAGCATTGTGGGTTCTCTTTACAAGTGTTTCAAACTCTGCCATCCTGTTGTCGGGATAATCTGCAAGATAAGGGTTTACATCGTAATAGTCCTTTATTGCATATGGAGAGCCTGCAATTCCTTTTACAACTGAATGGTTGTCGGGGCGTATATCCCACTCCTGGAATGATTCACAGGTGGCATGCTCAATTACTCCGGTGTACCAGATATGTGAAACACCCAATGTTTTGAGATGGTCAAATACACCATCTGTTATGGAAGAGAATTTACCTGTACCGTTAATATGCAAAGAGCCGTTGGAAACACACTCTTTATTGGTGTTTCCAAAGACTCTCAACAGTAATTGGTAAATGATAAATTTCTGCTCCATTCAGGAGAAAAATTACCAGTTAAGGATTTTCTTAAAGTCGTACTCCTCAGGATTTGGAACATATTTCTTAGCTGCCTCATACTCATCTGGGGTGATGTAGTTAAGAATATGGTCAAAAATCTGCTGTACTTTATCTGTGTGGATATTAACACCACGTGGCGGAATCTTGCCGGTTGTAGGATCCTGCATATCTTTCAAGTACAATGACTTGATATTGCCGTTAAGGTCAAGATAAACCATACATCCTGTTACACCCTCAGTGAACAGTTTGTATACACCCATACCCAACTGTGAGCAGTACATAAGGTCATAACCTACTGGAGTGATACATCTTACCTCGTAACCTATCTCAACTGGACGTGATTTCACAGAGATACCCAATGATTTTAGTTTGTTCTCAACCATGTCATTGAACATCTGAGCTTTAGAAATCTTACCAAGCTCAGGGTGGCCGTGATCATCATAGGTAAATTTAACTCCGTATGAAAGAAGCTCCTCATGTGAAAGCTCGTGGAATACACCCTCTGAAATCATGATTGCACCGTGAGGGACACCCATAATCTTTCTCTTTAGAATAGATGAGATAGCAAGGTTGATGATCTTCTCTGCAGTGATTGTAGTCTTGTTGAACATCTCTGGGATTACAATCATAGGATAGTGGCAAGAAGCACCAATACCAAGTGCAAGGTGACCTGCTGATCTTCCCATTGCAGATACTACAAACCAAGTTGCGTTTGTTCTCGCATCCTCGTATACAGTAGCACCAATTCTTGTACCCTCAGCTTTAGCTGTGTGATAACCGAAGGTTGGGATATTCTGTGGAAGAGGAAGGTCGTTGTCAATAGTCTTTGGAACGTGGATGTTAGCGATAGGATAGTTCTTCTCTGCCAAGAATTTTGCAATTCTGTTTGCAGTAGAAGCTGTATCGTCACCA
>JAZTYE010000057.1:0-7355 GCA_045636765.1 Candidatus Egerieisoma sp. | reverse complement strand
AGAACAAAAAGAACACAACTCAAAGATTGGAGCGCAAAAAATATAATCCTTTCCTAAAGAAAGTGACTGTGCACCGTGAGATTAAATAATTTTAAAAACTTTTAAAGATTTTAAGAAATGGCAAAGAAAGCGGTAGCAACATTTAGTGGTGACAAATCACAGTTGAAAAACGTTGTGAAATGCATCAAAATGGTTAAATCTGAGAGAACAGGTGCTTACATGTTCAACGAGGAGATGGTTCCAACTGCAGAGGTTAAGAACTTTTTTACAAAGAAATAATTTTTGCGTAGCAGATATAAGAGAGAGACTCCATTAGGGGTCTCTTTTTTATTGTGTTCAGACTTACTTCTAAAGTATTTTGATTATATTTGCAGGTTACTACAAAAAGCTACAGTTTATGGCATTTTTCGGATTGTTCGGTAAGAAATCCAAGGAGGAGAAAGAGTCTTTGGATCAGGGTCTACAGAAGACCAAAACCGGTATTTTTGAGAAGATATCACGTGCTATTATGGGCAAGTCAACAGTTGATGACGATGTCCTTGATGGTATTGAGGAGGCTCTTATTGCTTCTGATATTGGTGTTGACACTACTCTCAAGATTATTGACAGTTTGCAGGAGAGGGTTGCAAAAGACAAGTTCATGAATACAGAGGAGCTCAATTCTATTCTTAAGGAGGAGATTGAGAAACTTCTTAATATAAATGCGGATGACAATTCTGTCACTGAGGAAGAGGTTGCTTTTGACTTCTCTAAAAAGCCATATGTAATTATGGTTGTAGGTGTGAATGGAGTTGGTAAGACAACAACTATCGGGAAGCTGGCATCAAGGCTTAAAAATAGCGGTAAAAAGGTTGTATTGGGTGCTGCAGATACATTTAGAGCTGCTGCGGTTGACCAGCTTGTTATTTGGAGCGAGAGGGCTGGTGTCCCTATTGTAAAACAGGGTATGGGTGCAGATCCCGCTTCAGTTGCATATGATACACTTAAGTCTGCTGTTGCTCAGGATGCTGATGTAGTACTTATTGATACAGCAGGACGCTTACACAATAAAATAAATCTTATGAATGAGCTTACAAAGATAAGGAACGTTATGCGTAAAGTTGTTCCTGATGCTCCTCATGAGGTGCTGCTTGTGCTGGACGGGTCTACAGGCCAGAATGCATATCAGCAGGCAAAAGAGTTTACAAAGGCTACAGATGTAACTGCACTTGCTGTAACAAAATTGGACGGAACAGCTAAAGGCGGTGTGGTGATTGGTATTTCAGACCAGTTCCAGATTCCGGTTAAGTTCATAGGAGTGGGAGAGAAGATTGAAGATTTGCAAATCTTTAACAAGAGGGATTTTGTAGCGTCATTGTTTAAGAAATAAAGAGTTATTATAGATATGAATATTTCGTACAATTGGTTAAAGGAGTATGTGAAGTTTGATCTTGCTCCTGCAGAAATTGAGAAAATCCTTACCTCTATAGGTTTGGAAGTTGAGCATTTTGAAGAGGTTGAGGAGATACCTGGAGGTCTTGCAGGTGTTGTTGTGGCTGAGGTACTGGAGTGTGAGAACCACCCGGATTCAGACCACCTTCATGTTACCAAAGTTAACGCAGGAGACGGTGAGCCTCTACAGATTGTATGTGGTGCACCTAATGTTGCAGCAGGCCAGAAAGTTATGCTTGCAACCCTAAATACAAAACTTACATTCAGCAACGGAGAGGAGATAAAGATAAAAAAATCAAAGATCCGTGGTGTAGAGTCTTTTGGAATGTTGTGTGCAGAAGATGAGCTGGGAATTGGACATAACCATGAGGGCATTATGGTTTTGGACCCTGCTGCTGTTCCCGGTACCCCTGCAAAGGATTATCTTAACCTTAAGACCGATACTCTATACGAGATTGGCCTTACCCCTAACAGGGTTGACGCAGCTTCATTCATTGGCGTTGCAAGGGATTTGAGTGCATACCTTAAAGCTAACAATATGGGAGGAGAGCTTACTTTGCCTTCTGTAGATGAGTTTGAGGCAAAATTGGCAGCCGCTCCAAAAGAGGGTGCAGTAAAAGTTACTGTAAATGCAAAGGAGGCTGCTCCAAGATATAGTGGTCTTACCATAAAGAATGTTAAGGTTACAGAGTCACCTGAATGGCTGAAATCAAAACTTATGACAATTGGTTTGCGTCCAATAAACAGTATTGTGGATATTACGAACTATATCCTTATGGAAATGGGGCAGCCAATGCACGCATTTGACGCAGATATGATAGAGAGTAATGAAGTTGTGGTTGATTTTTGTGCAGAGGGGACAAAGTTCACTACTTTGGATGAGGTTGAGAGAACCCTTTCTTCTGCAGACCTTATGATCTGCAACGCTAAGGAGCCAATGTGCATTGCAGGTGTATTTGGCGGGCTTAAGAGTGGCGTTACGGAGAAGACTGTAAATGTATTCCTTGAGAGTGCATATTTTAATCCTGTATCTGTAAGAAAGACATCAAAAAGACATGGCCTTAAAACAGATGCTTCATTCCGTTTTGAGAGGGGTTGTGATCCTGAGATTACTCTATATGCCCTAAAGCGTGCTGCACTTCTTATAACAGAGATTGCCGGCGGTGAGATTGTTGGAGATGTTGTGGATGTAGTTTCTGCACCTGTAGAGAAAAAGGTTGTGGAGCTTAATTATGCAAGAATCCAGAGATTCATTGGTAAAGAGATAGGTGTAAAGACTATCAAAGACATTCTTGGTTACTTGGAGATGGAATTTGTTTCTGAAAATGAGGATGGCTGCACAGTGAAAGTTCCTACTTACAGAGTTGATGTATATAGAGAGTGTGATATTGTAGAGGATATCTTAAGAATCTACGGATATAACAATATAGAGTTGCCTGCCAATGTAAAGGCTTCCATCAATACTACTCCAAAACCGGATCCTGAGCGCGTGAGAACTCTGGCATCAGAGTTTATGGCTGCAAATGGCTTTATGGAGATGATGAACAACTCCCTTACAAAGAGCGATTATTACTCGCAGCTAAAGACTTATCCTGCAGAGAACTGTGCAATGATTGTAAACCCGTTGAGTTCAGACCTCAACTGCATGAGACAGACATTGCTTTTAGGTGGTCTTGAGGTTGTTGCATATAATATAAACCGCCAGCAGAATGACCTTAAACTGTTTGAGTACGGTAACGTGTACAGCTTTAACCCTAATTTTGAGGTTCAGGAGGGGGTAGATGCACTTAAAGCTTACTCAGAGGAGCCTAAGTTTACCATCTTTATTACCGGTAACGGCTATCAGGGTTGGAGAAACAGAACATACGGTGGCAACTTTTTTACTCTTAAGGGGTATTTGGAGCTTCTCCTTTCAAAATTTGGGGTAAATCTGGCAAATCTGGAGTGTGAGGCTGCTCCGTCAGATTTGTTTGCCGAAGGTTTGTCTTATAAGATGAACGGTGGCAAGGAGATTGCTGTAATGGGAACAATTGCAAAGGCCCGTCTTAAACAGTTTGGTATCAAACAGCCTGTATTTGCAGCTGAGATTTCATGGAATACTCTTCTTAAAGCTGTTAAGAAGAACAAGGTACAGTACACAGAGCTGCCTAAGTTCCCTGAGGTTAAGAGAGACTTGGCATTGTTGCTAGATGAGAATGTTTCATTTGCAGAGTTGCGCAAGACTGCACTTGGCGCAGAGAAGAAACTCCTTAAGAGCGTTACTTTGTTTGACGTTTACAAAGGAGACAAGATTCCTCAGGGCAAGAAACAGTACGCATTGAGCTTTGTAATGCAGGATTTGGAGAAAACCCTTAATGATAAGGCTGTTGAGTCTGTAATGAACAAGCTTCTTGGAGCATTCCAGCACAAGCACGGTGCAACCCTAAGATAATCATTGGGATACTTTCCCAATCAAAAACTATACAGCCCTGTTGCACATCACATCTGCAGCAGGGCTTTTTTCTTCCCGACATATACTGCTACAGTTCTATCCTCTTGCAGATCAGTCCTTTTTCCTTTATTGCCTCCAGAACTTTTGGGAGGGCGACAAAAAGGTTTGCTGAACACTTTATGGAATCGTGGAAAACTATTATAGCACCAGGGGTAAGGTATGGTATAACATTGCGGGCGCAGGTATCACCACTTATATTGCGGTTATAGTCACGGCTTAGAATATCCCACATTATTATGCGGTATCTCTCATTTAAGGCTCTTGCCTGCCCTTTGTCTATTCTGGCGTATGGAGGTCGGAAGAGATTTGACTTTATCAGATGGTTGGCTGTTTCTACATCCATTATATAGTCACCTGTTGTCATTCCCCATCCTTTTACATGGCTATATGAATGATTTCCAACTGCGTGCCCGCGCCTTTTTATCTCATCAAACAGATCTGGAAACAGCTCAACATTTTTTCCAATACAGAAAAATGTGGCTTTGGCGTTATATTTGTCAAGCATATCCAGGACCCATGGGGTAACTTCCGGTCTTGGGCCATCATCAAAAGTGATAAAGACCCCGTATTTTTCGTCGGGAAAATTCCATATAAAATCTGGAACGAGTTTTCGTATGAATTTAGGTACTCTGATTCTCATTTTTGCTGTTTTACCATTGGCAAAAGTAATAATAAAAATTTACCTTTGTAAATTATATATTTCTTATGGAATACACTCTAAAGGTTATAAAAATATTGTATCTGGCTCTATGTTCCTTAGCTCTTTGCTGTTGTGGATCAGAGAAAGATTCTGATGTTGTAATTGGCAGAAAGACAATGTCAAGGATTATTTCTGACATGTATCTTGCCGACCAATATATAAACCGTAATCCTGTTATGGAGGCCCAAGCTGATACTATGTTTGTATACAGGGCAATTCTGGAAAAATATGGCTATACTGTAAATGATTACAGATTTTCCATCAAATACTATTTGCAGGATCATGATACTTACAGCCAAATTCTGAGATCTTCACGTACCATTCTTGACAACAGACATAATGAGCTGGAGAAGCTCTTGGACAAAGAGAGAAAGATGACAAATTTCAAGCTGGATAGGTGGTGGGGGCTTGATTCTGTAAGGAGAACTCACCATGCAGAGTTGAAGTATGATCCGCTTTTGCGAGGCATAAGGTGGATGGTATTGCCAAAAGAGAATATTCAACCGTGGAAGATGTCAGATTCTGCAATTGTGGATATCCCTCAAAACCCGCTGTGGTGGAAAATAACAGCAAATACTCCAAAGAGGGAATACAATACATTTATGGTAATAGATAAAGAAGAAACTGGTAGTACAAGATGAGAAAAATAGCAGCAAACTATGTGGTGACAAATTCAGGAGCACCCATTAAAAATGGATATGTAAAGTTCAATGATGATAATGTTGTAGTTGAAATTGGTCAGCTTGACGGCGAGTGTGCAGATACAGAGTTTTATGGCGGTATCCTGTGTCCCGGGTTTGTGAATGCCCATTGTCATGTGGAGTTGTCGCACCTTGCAGGTGCTTTTGAGCAGGCTACAGGTATGAGCGGATTCATCAATCAGATCAATGCCCTAAGAAATACAGTTGACAAGGATGGAAGAATAAAGGCACTTGAGTTCCAGATGGAGAAGATGTACAAGGAGGGTGTCTCAGCAATGGCTGATATAAGCAACTGCAGCGAGAGCTTTGACTGTAAGGCAAAATCTCCAATGTATACCAGAACATATCTGGAGCTTTTTGGAAGTGAACCAAAAGATGCTCAGGATGTTATTGAGGGTGGAATAGAGCTTGCAAAAGTTGCAGGAGAGTATGGGATTGATGCTGCACTTACCCCTCATTCATGCTATACAATGAGTCCGCAGTTGTTGGAAATGGCTGCACAAGAGGGGCTCAAGAGCGGTTTCCTCTCTTATCATAGCCAGGAGAGCACTGAGGAGGAGGAGCTGATTATAAGCGGAACAGGTGCTTTGGCAGAAAACTATAAAGGGAGAGGTTTGAGTACTCCTCCAGTTACAGGGAAGCCGGCGTTGTTATATTTCATAGACAGACTGCTTACATTTGCCCAGTCTCCTGTACAAGGGAAAGTTCTTTTGGTGCACAATGTGGCGATAGGCCAGGAGAGTATAGATTATGCAAAGAAACATCTTGCAGAACCTTATTTTGCTATTTGTCCCCTTTCAAATATTTTTATCCACAGAGCATTGCCTCCTTTGGACATGATGAGGGAGAATGGACTCAAGATATGTCTGGGAACAGACAGCCTTTCAAGCAATACAATTCTTTCAATTGCTAAGGAGATTGTTTGTTTGCATGAAAATTTCCATCATATTCCATTGGAGGAGATTCTTGTTTGGGCATCGTTGAATGGTGCACAAATGTTGGGCAAAGAGGATGAACTTGGAAGTTTTGAGGTTGGCAAGAAGCCTGGTGCTGTAATAATAGATAATATTGACTGGGAGAACTTTAAACTTACTGATAAATCTGTAACAAGAAGGTTGATTTAATATGGCTACAATTCTTTTTAACGAGATAGTATTTGGCCCCATAAAGAGTCGCAGGCTTGGCAGCTCACTGGGTGTGAACTTGTTGCCGAAGTTTGGAAAATGGTGCAGTTTTGATTGTATTTATTGTGAGTGCGGATGGAATAAGGATGGCAAAAAGGATACAACTCTTCCTACCAAGGAAGAGGTTTATCAGGCATTGAGCGGTAGATTGCATGAACTTAGTGAAGGAGGAATGCCGGTAGATACAATTACTTTTTCAGGTAATGGTGAGCCTACAATGCACCCTGCATTTGCTGAGATTATAGAGTTTACTCTGCAGCTTAGGGATAAGCTATATCCCTCTGCAAAGGTGTCTGTACTTACCAATGCAACACAATTGGGCAGAAAGGAGGTGAGGGATGCATTGCAGAAGATAGACAATCCAATTCTTAAGATTGATTCTCCAATTGAGGAGCTTGTTCAAGCAATAAATATCCCTAATCAGACGTACTCTTTGAGCCAGACCATAGAGAATATAAAATTGTTCAATCATAACTTTATTCTTCAGACAATGTTCCTTAAGGGAGTTGTGGACGGCAAGGCTATAGATTGTACAGATGTAACCCATGTGGAAAAATGGAGAGACCTTGTTAGGGAACTTGCACCTAGGGAGGTGATGATGTATACAATTGATAGGGAGACTCCTGCAAAGGATTTGCAAAAAGTTACTGTAGAGCAGATGCAGGCAATAGCAGCTCCGCTTGTTGCTGAAGGGTTCAATATTCAGATTAGGGGATAATACAATGAGAGTAGTTATACAGAGGGTAATAGAGTCAAATGTTGCAATTGCTCCGGCAGAGGGGCAGGAGAGGACGCAGGTAATTGGAAGCATTGGTAAAGGGCTTATGGTGCTTGTTGGAATTGAAGCT
>JAZTYE010000056.1:0-4527 GCA_045636765.1 Candidatus Egerieisoma sp. | reverse complement strand
CCCAGTACGGTTTCAATAAAGGCAATGGTGCGGATGGTGAAATTTTGCTGTCCGCTCATCCATTTGCTTATCTCCGCCTCCTTCTTCCCCGCCGCCTTTGCAAAATCAGCCTGGGACCACCCCTTACGCTGGAGAATGTCGCCAATTCTGCGGGCTATGCCAAAAGAAATATCAGCATGCCTTCTCTCCTCAGCAGGTATCTGCATCAACATCTCCTTAAGCAGAGGATTAATATATTTGCATTCAGACCAATCAGCAATCATATTTCCAAACTTAAATTTATAATCTTATCATAAAATTCAGCCTCTCTTCCCAACATAACCGGCTCAAACTCCACCTCTCTCATACTCATACTTATTTCTGCAAGTTACTGATATTTTAATAATATACAATAGATTAAGCCTACATATACTTAACTTTTAACTTAAGTATTTTAAACAGAGTGAGATTTTTTATAATACAATCCATATTTTCCATAAAAGCACTTGTATTTCCAATAAATGTGTATACCTTTGCTTTGATATTGATTTTAAGCATAGGAAAACAAGCGCCTACGCTGCTATAATTTACAGGGTACGAATTTTTATTGATTCAAGCCCTGTTTTTTTTAACATAACGGGTGATGTAGTCTTGAAAAGCCGCTCTTCGCTCTCAGATCTTAAAATCTAACTATGTTAAAAATCAATATTTATAGCAGTAGAAATGAGCGCCTTTGCAAAGAGTGCAAGGATGCTCCCCGTAAACAATTTTTTATCCGAGGCCACTTCAGAGTGATTAACGGCAAGAAGGTTTACGTAAAGCCCCATTACCGTAAAGGGTAACAGGGCATAATCTTGTAGCATCTTCCACCCGTTTGGACACCAGCAGAGATGTGGGTGTTCTTTCTATAATGGGTGTTCTATATATGATTGGAGTTGTTCCATAATTTTATCTATATGATTCAGAATTATGATGCGGTATTGGATGCCCGATACGGGAAAGAAAGATCTCCAGAACGTATTAAGTTTAAAGAAGATGCATACGCATATTACAGCGGCTTAATCCTACGCGACGCCAGAAAGGATGCAAAGGTTTCCCAGGCCTAACTGGCCAAACGCACACAGACTACCAAATCTTATATTTCACGTATTGAAAATGGCCTTATAATCCCAAGTGTGGCAGTTTTCTATAGAATGGTCACAGCGCTGGGAATGTCTGTCCAGATTGTAAAGTCCATACCTAAAAGCTACAGTACCAGCACAAATCCAAGATATTTGTGCGAACCGGATAACCGTTATTAGGCATGTTATTATCGGGAAGCAAATCCCCAACTCTACCCTACCTTATCTCCATCCTAATCCTCCTGGCCATAGGCAACAAATTGTTTGTGCGGTTGCCGAGGTTCTTTACAAATCCAAGACCTAAGCCGCAGTACACAAGCAGCACGTAGCCCATTGGGGCGCCGGGGAGCAGCAGGGGCTCCTTAGCGAGGAATTTGAGGGCATCTTCCCTGCCCACCTCAACTGCCGAGATTCCATCAGGCAAACAGCTGGATGCTGTCATAGAGGCCACAATCCCCTGGAGGGCAAAGTCTGCGTGGGGCACAAAATCTTTTCCCTTTTTGTTTGCCACCGCTATTCCCGACAGTACTGTTCTGAGGTTTTCCTCTACAAAACTTATTCTTTCATATAGGTCTTTCCTGTAACCTTTAACAAGGTCTCCCTGAAGAACCTTTATATAATTGTCGGGAAGATAATTGCACCCTTTCTCCAACTGGGGAGCACCTTTTTTGGAGTCCTTGCCACCTTTTTTCTTCTTGCCCTGCATAGCCCCACCAAATGATGAAGGCTCCCAGTCACCCTCCTTGCGCACAAGGGCCATGAACTGCCCCTCCCCTTTTATTTTACACGGCACAAACTGCAAACCGCCCATTGGGGTAAGAATCACCCCTGATTCTAAGGCAGTTGTACAAAAAGACAACGTCACAATACTACAACCAAATGTGTCTGCCATCCATTTTAGGTTACCGTCGTTTTCAAATTTGTTGTAGGTGCAGGTTGAGTAAACCAGATAGCCGCCCCTTTTGAGTGCCGGCCATATATCAGAGAGGATTCTCTGCTGCCTTTGGGCGCAGAGGTTTACATTGGCAGGGCTCCACTCCTGCACTGCCTGGGGATCTTTTCTGAAAAGGCCCTCTCCTGAGCAAGGGGCATCAACAACTATAATGTCAAACTGCTCTTCAAATGCCCCAAAATCTGCTGGGTCATTATTGGTTACAACCACATTCTCCGTACCCCATTTTGCAATATTGTCTGCCAGAATTACCGCACGACTTTTTATTACCTCATTTGAAACAAGAAGAGAGTCGCCACCCAGCAAAGAAGCAAGATGTGTAGATTTTCCACCGGGGGCAGCACACAAATCCAGTGCAGCAAGTCTCTTTTCAAAGAATTTCTCACCTTGTTCCTCGCCCACGGCCGCTCTGGAGGCAAAATCACCCTCAATAGCCTGTGCAACCAACTCCATATACATGCTGCTGGCCTCCTGCACATAATAGCCGCCGGCATGGAACAACGGATCCAATGTAAATACAGGCCTTTGGGAGAGATAGTGTCCCAATGTGCTCCATTGTACAGGAGAAACCTCCTGAGCCCCTTCTGACGCCTCCATAAAATGCTCAGCAACCACCCCTCCCTTAAGAGGATTTACCCTTATGGAAGTAAGCTCCTGATGGGTCTCAATATTTGAACACAATTCTCCAGCAACCTCCTCTCCAAGGGCAGCTGCCGCATATTCTTTAAATTCCAAAGGCAATTCCATAGCAATAAACCTGTTTAGTCTCCGTCCTCATCTGTCTTGGCCACCTTGGTCTCCTTACCAGGGGCTATACCGGCCATCTGTTCAAAAATATATCTGCACGGCTCCTTCACACCCCACATCTCATATCTGCGGAACTGCAGAGGCATAGCATTAAAAAACCTGCTGTAATCCTTAAGTTCCTCACGGGTCCAGTATACCTCCGATACGGCTGATATTCTTGGGAAAATGGCATATTCCACATCGGCAGGTGTAGCAAAATACTCTGTCCACATACAACCCTGGCCTCCAATTATGCAGTTCTGCTGTTCCAAAGACAAATTACTTGGAGTAGGATCAAAATTATATACAGTATCCAATGAAACAAGTCTGTACATGTGTGCCAGCCTCTTTTCATCAGGTCTCTGCTTGTAATTCAAATAACTTTTGCTGCTTGGAGTCATTATTATCTCATGCTTGCCGTCGGCAGCAGGAATCCATCTGTTTCCACCTCTCCATACCATAACGGCAACACCATCTTCTACACCGTTGTCTACAACCTCATCCCAGCCTACTGCAATTCTTCCACGAGCTCTGACCATATCTGTAACCCTCTTTGCAAAATAACCCTGCAAACCTTTCTCGTCTCCAAGGTTATGATCCGCAATGAACTTCTGGGTCTTTGGAGAATTTTTCCACCATTTGTGTGAACACTCGTCAGCGCCAATATGAATATACTTGCCCGGGAACAAATCCATAAGTTCACCAAACACATCCTCCAGAAAAGCAAAAGTCTCCTTACTTGGAACCAATACATTATTGTGCTTATTGTATATACCCCAAGTAATTGCAGTCTTTACACCACCGTTATCCTCAGTTCCCAGATGCGGATAAGTAGCAAGTATTGCCATACAGTGCCCCGGAAGGTCAATCTCTGGAACAATTGTTATATAACGCTTGGCAGCATAATCCACTATCTCCCTAATCTGCTCAAAAGTATAATAACCTCCATATCTGGTAGAATCAATTCCAGTACCGGGATAAATGCCTATAATTGTAGCATCCCTATAAGATCCAACCTCATTCAGGCGCGGATGCTTGCGGCTCTCAATTCTCCATCCCTGGTCATCGGTAAGGTGCCAGTGAAAATAATTGAGCTTGTGCAGCGCCATATAATCAATGTATTTCTTTACAAACTCCACAGGCATAATGTGCCTTGCCACATCTAAATGCATACCCCTGTATCCAAATGCCGGAGCATCCTCAATCCTCACTGCAGGAATTTTCATCTTCCCGACAAATTCCCCTTTTTCCCCTACTGGCAACAGCTGGATAAGTGTCTGCACTCCATAGAAAAGGCCGGCCTCATTCTTGCCCACAATCTCTATTTTGCGCGGTTCCACCACAAGGGAATATGCCCCTTCTGCCGCAGAAGAATCTTCCGCAATGGAAAGTTCTATCTTTTTGAAACCGCTTCCATCCAAGGCAATGCCATAATGCTCCTTAAGATAATCTTTAAGGTAATCTGCAGAATTTTTGGCCCCATCATCCGTATAAACAACAGCGGCACTCCCGCCAAGCAGGAATGCCCCTTTATCTGAAATCTCTATACTTGCAGGATGGGGAACAATTGGATTGATATTTGCCAATTCCCTGTTGGAACAACCAAATGCACACAAACAGGAGATTGCAAGTACAAGAAAATAGTTTTTCAAATTCATCTGGTTAGCTGTATCTTTTTTTCATCTCCTG
>JAZTYE010000055.1:0-3409 GCA_045636765.1 Candidatus Egerieisoma sp. | reverse complement strand
ACTGTATCCCAGAACAATACACCCGGCTCAGCAGATTTCCATGCATTATGCACAATCTTTTTCCAGATGTTCTGCGCATTCACCATTTTTGAAACTTTTGGTTCTGCGCCATTTACACGATATTTCTCCTCACATTGCTCCCCGGAAAGGGCAGCTTTCATAAAATCGTCATCAATTTTTACAGAGACATTTGCACCAGTAACTTTTCCTTGTTCCATCTTGGCATCAATGAATTTCTCACTGTCGGGATGCTTAATGGAGATTGAAAGCATAAGGGCTCCTCTGCGGCCGTCCTGTGCTACCTCTCTGGTAGAGTTTGAGTATCTCTCCATAAATGGAACTACACCTGTAGAGGTAAGCGCACTGTTTAGTACAGCACTTCCCTGAGGACGGATATGTGAAAGGTCGTGTCCTACACCGCCACGACGTTTCATCAATTGTACCTGCTCCTCATCTATCTTCATAATTCCGCCGTATGAGTCTGCAGGGGTATCATGTCCTACAACAAAACAGTTTGACAATGACGCAATCTGGTATGAGTTACCTATACCTGTCATTGGGCCTCCCTGTGGAATAATATATTTGAAATCTCTCAAAAGCTCAAAAATCTCCTCTTCCCCCATTGGGTTAGGATACTTGTTCTCAATTCTTGCAAACTCTTTTGCAAGACGTCTGTGCATGTCTTCCGGTGATTTCTCATACAAGTTGCCGTATGAATCCTTCATAGCGTACTTGTTAATCCATACAGAAGCGGCCAGCTCGTCCCCCTTAAAGAACTTTATGCTCTCCTGCAAGGCTTCTTCATAAGTGTAGGTACTGATACTCATTTGGTTATATATTTTAGATTATTATTCAGCTTGTTGCGGACATAAAAAAACAGCCAATTACCCAAGGTAATTGACTGCAAGATACTTTATTTTAACTCCAATAAGGGGAGTGTATATATTAACTTTTCAACAAAAAAATCAACACCGCCCCTACAGTGCCTAGCAACAGTGTTTACTGCAGTTTGAGCACTCGGAAAATTCTCCTCTGAGCCTGCTCTCCAATAGAGAGTGTAATCTCTCCCTCAAACTCTCATTTGCCACTTTTTCAAGAACTGCATATGCAAAAGCCTGTTGCTGCAACAATTTTGCCTCATCTTTGGCAATACCGCGCGAACGCATGTAGAACAGCTCATCCTCATTAAGGCTACCCACTGTAGCTCCGTGCGAACATTTTACATCATCTGCGTAAATCTCAAGATGCGGCTGGGTATAAGCCTTTGCTGTTTTGGATGCCAACAAGTTGTTGTTTGCCTGGTAAGCCTCTGTCTTCTGAGCATCAGGTGCCACATAAATCTTTCCGCTGAAACGGGTAACGGACTCACCATCCAAAATACCTTTGAACAGCTGTGAGCTGTGACACTCGGGCACATTATGCAATATGTTTACATTGGTAGTAACCCTCTGTTTGCCGTCTGCAAGGTAAAGGCCGTTTACATTGCACTCGCCACCTTTGCCATTAAGGGCTACCTCAATATCATTTGAAATCTCCCCGCCATGCAAAGTAACTACATTAAGGTTAAATACTGCTCCTTCCTCCATATTTACCTTAAATGCTGTACTATGTTTGGACATATTGTGCTCATTCTGCATAACAACCATATCCAGAATTGCCCCCTTACCAAGAGATATGTTAACATCCTCATGGGTAACAAAATCATGCATTGAAAGGGTGTGTGAACAAAGAAGAACCTTTGCCTGTGCACCTTCCTCAAGGTTGTATAATGAAGAATAGGACAAATCCTCAACTGCCTGGGCACTTCTTACAGCTATTACCTGCAACATTTGAGGCAATACCTCTCCTTTTGCAAGCTCCAACCCCATATTCTCCCCTTTGCCGTCCACCACAAACACCTGCCTGGTATTATCAAGAGGCACTCTGCATCTGAACTCCTGCTGGGATTTGTCGGGAATATAAATATAATTGTTCTCCATAATTCTCTTCCCCTATGAATTATTCACCTTTGATCAGCCAGTCATAACCTCTGGTCTCAACCTCAAGTGCAAGCTCCTTGCCGGCAGTCTTTATAATTTTTCCTTTGTACAATACATGTACAATATCTGGAACAATATAATCTAGAAGTCTCTGATAGTGGGTAATTACAATTGTTGCATTATCCTCTCTCTTAAGCTTGTTCACACCTGTAGCAACAATACGCAACGCATCCACATCCAATCCGCTGTCTGTCTCATCAAGAATAGCCAACTTAGGATCAAGCATTGCCATCTGGAAAATCTCGTTCCTCTTCTTCTCACCGCCCGAGAAACCAACATTCACACCTCTTGAAGAGAAAGCCGGGTCCATCTCCACAATTGCAAGTTTCTCCCTCATAAGCTTAAGGTACTCTGCGGCTGAAAGGGGAGCAAGACCTTTCTGTTTGCGATGCTCGTTTACAGCGGTCTTCATAAAGTTTACATTGGTAACACCAGGAATCTCAATAGGATACTGGAATCCCAAGAACAGGCCTGCCCAAGAACGCTCCTCCGGCGACATGGCCAAAAGATCCTCTCCCATAAACTTAACCAATCCCTCTGTAACCTCATAATGCTCCTTACCTGCAAGCACTGCAGAAAGGGTACTCTTGCCAGATCCGTTAGGACCCATAATTGCATGAACCTCACCAGGTTTAACCACAAGGTCAATACCTTTTAGAATCTCCTTGCCATTAATGTTGGCATGCAAGTTTTTTATTTCAATCAAATTTTCCATAATCACTGTAATTTAAATCTCCTGCGCCTTCATCTGTTTTCTCCACATTGCAAATCCAAAGAATGCAAGGATAAGATAACCGGCACTCACAATTGGCATGAACACAAGTCCTGCCTTAATGTATAATGTAATGTTTGTAACATTTACAACCAACCATGCTCCCCAGCAATCAAGCTTCTTCTGGGCAGAAAGATACTGCGCCAAAAGGATGAATGCTGTAACAAACGCATCAAGGAACGGCGCCCTGGCCATAGGGAAAACATTTGGCCACCAAACATTCAACTGACTGAGCAAGAAGCCCCAACCCACTGTAAATGCAGCCACAATGGCAAGCAATCCCAATCTCTCCCTGTTGGTAAGAATTGTAATTTTAAGCTGCTCCTTGCGGTCTTTTTCATTCTGGGCAGGATGGGTCCATCTGTAATGACCAAAAAAGTTTATCACAAATGAAATTGGCTGCACCAGCATACTTGAGTAAAGATGCTTCTGCAAGAACATGAAAAACAGCAGGATATTGTAAAGATACCCCACCCAGAAATTGAGCACCTTACCCCTAGTAGCAAGGAACACACAACTAAGGCCCGCAGTAACAGCAAGCAACTCAAGCAAGCTTACCCCCTGGCCGCCCAAAGTAAAAAGTATATTATCAATACTG
>JAZTYE010000054.1:0-6082 GCA_045636765.1 Candidatus Egerieisoma sp. | reverse complement strand
GACAAAATATTGCTTTGGTCAATCCTCAGCTCATTAAGGTTGAATGATATTCTGCTGTTGTCTGCCTTTGTCCTGAGAGGGAAAGCAGGGGTAAATCCCCTTATAGAAGAGGCACTCATCTCTCCTGAAAGTTCCCATCTGTTGAGAATATGTATTATGCCGTTGTCGGAGAGTTTGAAATTATAGTCCTCCTGGGCAAAATCGTCGGGAAGACGGGAATTGTTCCCTCCGGTACGCTGGGCAAACCAGTGCCTGATGAGGGAATCTCTTGGGATTTGTGGGTAGAGAATCTGCAGGGAATCTGTAAGGGCATTCATCCTCTCTTCTCTCATTTTTAACTCAGCGTCATTCTTGTGGGCATTTATATTGAACTCCCCTTTTGCAATGGTGGCAAAATGTACCCCTTGCCTGGCCATTATCCTCTCAGTTGAGGAGGTAAGGGCAAGGGAAGGTATGGTAATGTCCCCGTTATAAGGGAGGATGCTGAACCTGTTTGAAGTGCCGGCAATGCGGAGTGCTATTGAATCGGGCCCCCTGAGGTTGAGCCTCTTTGCGGTAAAGGTACCCTTGAATGGCTTTACATTTTTTGAGGTAGTGTCAAAAAGTGAAGCCTCGTTCCTGCCGGAAAGCAGTATTGAGTTGCCAATCAGCTGAAGGGTGTCTGAGTATCTGATATAGGTGGAATCCACTTTTACAAACACTCCCATCATTTTTGTCCCTTTTGCTATGGTGGTGTCCTTTATGTTTACGTTTGAGCCCAGTCTCATCTCAGTGCCGTAGATATTGCATGCAATGTTGCGGGAAGGGATACCCATCTCCATTTTCTGTGCATTTATGGAGCCGCTGATATCTGCTTTTGCCAGGCTGTACAGGTTAAGGTTGGAAAGCCTTGATTTTACATTCAGCTCTGCAGCCATAGATCCTGTTCCGGTGATATCTGCCCCGGGAGGGAACATTTTTACAAGGGAATCGAGATGGATGCGGCTGTTGAAATATAGATTCAGATAAGGGTCCCTCTCTATATCCTTAACTGTACCCTTTCCGTAAAGCGCTATACCATCTCCTTTAACAAGCATCCTGTTAATGGAAACAAGGTTGGAATCCGGGTTGCCGGGCCTCAAATGGTAACTTCCGCTAAGGTTAATATCATTTATTTTCTCCTTTATCCCCTCAAATTCAAGTGAGCTGGAAGGGATATTGAAATGTACATCTGCCATAGGAAGGGCACCAGTGGCAAAATTGTAGCTGCCGTAGATAGAAGCCTCCAATGAGAGGCGGGTATCTGTCTTTAATTTCTTTATGTCAGGGACAATGCTCACAGGTACATATTGCAGGGCATCTTCCAGCGGGAACTCTTCAATATGTGCTGTAAGGTCCTCTGTAAACAGTGAATCTGCAGAGTATGTTACCTTGCCGTTGATAAGAAGTGGAATACCTGCAGTAGAAATTTTAAGGTCTTCAAAAGTAATGGCATTTTCATCTCTTTTGCCCAGCTTTACATGTCCGCTTATATCCATAGGTACATTGTCTGCAATGGATTGTCTGGAAGCTCTTACATTGGTGCGGGTTTTGGCATCAACGGCAAGCAGCCCTTTTCCGGCCCCCTCCACATTGAGGGTATCTACAGAAAAACGGAAGCTTGTTCTCCCATTGCTGGTAGTATTGTTGCTCACTGCCATATTCAAACGGGAGAAATTACCTTTTCTTAACCTTATTTTAGATATATCATCAGTTAAATTGCCGCTTAGGCTTACCTGTTGCATTGCCGCTGAAGCACGCAATCCGTCTGCCCTGTTGTCAAACACAAAACGTCCGCCATTATGGATAGAGATGTTGCGGATATTTACTTTAAGGGGCAGATTTGTAATGGTGTCTTCTATGATAGTTTTTGTAGTGTCAGTTTTAATGATATCCCAGTTTGTGCACCCGGTAGGGGAGATATAGGCATAAGCTTTGGGTGCATTAAAAATTACTCCTTGAATCTGAACCATTCCAGCAAGAAGCTTAAGAGGGCTGAACAGCAAAGTAAACTCCTTGAAAGAGACAAGTGAATCAGCCTGAGCCGGAGTGCGGCTATACTTTACAGAATCCCTAAGATGGCTCTTTGAAACAATACTTCCATCAATAAGCCTCACGCCAACATGCGGGAAATGAGAGAAGGCTGTAAAATCAATCTTCTTGACAGACAGTTCTGCATTAATGGCTTTTTGTGCAACTTTTGTAACTGTCTTGGCAACGTATGTATCGCTAATGAAAAACTCCAGCGCAGCCAGCGCCAAAACAATTATAGCAAAAATGGAGGCAATACCTATCCCCAACCATTTAAAGAATCTTCTCATGTACATGGTAACTTAAATGCTTGCAACAAATTTACGCAAATGCCATTTTATAGGAAAATTAATTATGGCAAAAATTCTAAAGCATTATCTTTGCTGCTATGAAAAGATTTCTTGTATTTTTATATGTAGTGCTGTTGTTTGCTGCCCCGGTGTTTGCGCAGCAGATTGTGGGGGCAGCCCCTACAAAGGAGTTTCTTTTGGGAAAGACCCATTTTGAGAAGGATACAAATTTTGTGCAGATAGTCCCAAAATATACGGTGCTGCGCAATCCCAATAATTATATCCAGAAACAGACCCTTGAGGCGTTTATTAAGATGCGGCAGGCAGCCCTGGCAGATGGAGTGAGGCTTACCGCTACATCAGCCTCCCGCAATTTTTGGGTACAGAGGTATATATGGGAGCAGAAATGGAAAAAGAGCAGTGTTGCGGCGGGTCCGTCAAGGGCAAGGAATATACTAAAATACAACTCCATGTGTGGTACTTCCCGCCATCATTGGGGAACGGAGCTTGATTTCAACTCTCCAAAACTTGAGTACTGGAATACTGCGGAGGGTAAAAAAGTTTATAAGTGGTTATGTGATAATGCTCATAAATATGGCTTCTACCAGCCTTATACAGCAAAAGGTGAGTCTGGCAGCGGATTAAGGGAGACAGGGTACAACGAGGAGAAATGGCACTGGAGCTATTTCCCTCTGGCCAACATTTATATGCAGAAATATAGGGAACTTATAACAGAAAAAGATCTGGGAGGATTCCTTGGAGCGGAATATGTCCCAGACCTTAATGTAATTGAAGAGTATGTCTTTGGAGTTGCTAACCCTCCAGCAATTTGAATCTCATTCTCCAGCGTCCTGCTTGCCCCTGTTCTGCTGCAGGGGTGAAGTCTGCGCTTATAATCTTGAATGGGGCAATCTCTGATGTGTTCTCTACGTGGTCGCCTGCACAGGCACACGCATCATAATCCCCAACCCTTACAATTCTTAGGGTGTCTGTTGCTCCGGCAGGGAGCTTGCTCAAATCTACAATATCTGCTGCCTGCTCCTGTGTCATATATTCTACAGTAACAGGAAGGCTCTTCCCGATAATTTCATTCACTTTCTCCTCTATTGCCGCCACTTGCTCTGCCGACGGCTCTGAGGCAAGTTCATAGTCACATTTGCTCTTTTTTCTCTCTATATGTGCGTTCCTTGAACGGGGACACCCAAACATCTTTACCATTGTAGCATTCAGAATGTGTTCTGCTGTATGCATGGGCGGATACTCTTTTTTGTTGTGGTCGTTGATTAAAGGTTGTTCCATATATTTAATTATATTTGTAACTCTATTCATTTACGAAATTACTTAAAAATTTTAGAATATGGAAAATACAGAGATTAAGACAACCGGTTTGCCGGAGAATGCGGCAAGGGAGCTTAAACCGGGGGAGAAATATGAGCCTATTCTCTCTCCAAACAAAGTTTACCCCGAGGTTAATGCATGGAGCGTTTCCCTTGGTTTGGTTATGACAATCATTTTTTCTGCTGCTGCAGCATATCTTGGACTTAAGGTTGGACAAGTATTTGAGGCGGCAATTCCTATTGCAATCATTGCTGTAGGCTTGTCGGGAGCTTTAAAGAGAAAAAATGCCCTTGGTGAGAATGTGATTATACAGTCTATTGGTGCATGTTCGGGTGCTATTGTGGCTGGTGCTATCTTTACCCTTCCTGCGCTTTATATCCTTCAGGCAAAATACCCTGAGCTTACAGTGGATTTCTTTAAGGTGTTCATGAGCTCTTTGCTTGGTGGCGTTTTGGGTATTTTGTTCCTTATTCCGTTCAGAAAGTATTTTGTGAGCGATATGCATGGCAAGTATCCTTTCCCTGAGGCTACTGCCACTACACAGGTGCTTGTTAGCGGAGAGACAGGCGGCAACGGTGCAAAAGCGCTTCTTGTGAGCGGTCTTATTGGTGGTATATATGATTTTATAGTTTCCACTTTCGGGTGGTGGTCTGAGACCTTTACCTCAAGGGTTCTTCCTTTTGGTGAGGCAATTGCAGACAAGGCTAAAGTGGTCCTTAAGCTTAATGTAGGTGCTGCTGTTTTAGGTCTGGGTTATATCATTGGCCTTAAATATGCCTTTATCATCTGCTGCGGTTCGTTCCTTGTATGGTTCTTCATTGTTCCTGTGCTTAACCTTTGTTTTGGTGCAGAGGGCGTTACAATTATGGGTACTGAGTTTGCCAATATGGGTGCAATGAGCGCCGAGACAATCTTTTCAAATTATGCCCGTCATATTGGTATTGGCGGTATTGCTGCTGCAGGTGTGATTGGTATCATAAAATCGTCGGGAATAATAAAGAGTGCCTTTGGCTTGGCGGTGCAGGAGTTTGGTGGCAAGAAGGGTGATAGTGCAAAGGTTGCAAGAACCCAGAAGGATATCTCAATGAAGATAGTTGTGTTTGGTATCCTCATTACTTTGGTTGTTACATTCCTGTTCTTCCAGATGGGTGTTGTTTCAAATCTTAAGCATGCAATAATTGCTCTTCTTACTGTTGGTATAATTGCATTTTTGTTTACTACAGTTGCTGCAAATGCAATTGCTATTGTAGGTACTAACCCTGTGAGCGGAATGACCCTTATGACCCTTATTCTTGGTTCTGTAATTTTGGTTGCAAGCGGCCTTACAGGTACTGCAGGTATGACAGCTGCCCTTATCATTGGTGGTGTTGTATGTACTGCACTTTCTGTTTCAGGTGCGTTCATTACAGACCTTAAGATAGGTTACTGGATTGGTACCACCCCTGCAAAACAGGAGAGCTGGAAATTCTTGGGTACACTTGTGGCTGCCGCTACTGTTGGCGGTGTTATGATGGTCCTTAATGATACTTACGGCTTTACAGGTCCTGATGCTCTTGTTGCTCCTCAGGCCAATGCTATGGCTGCAGTTATTGAGCCTTTGATGAGCGGTGGAAATGCCCCTTGGTTCCTTTATGGCGTGGGTGCTGTTCTGGCTGTGGTTCTTACCATGTTTAAAGTTCCTGCTTTGGCATTTGCCCTTGGTATGTTCATCCCGCTTGAACTTAACTTGCCTCTTCTTGTTGGTGGTGGTATAGCATGGTTTGTTGGAAGCAGAAGCAAGGATGAGAAGGTTAACAAGGAGAGAGTTGATAAAGGTACTCTTCTTGCCAGCGGATTTATTGCAGGTGGTGCCCTAATGGGTGTTGTGAGTGCAATAATGAGATTCTGCGGTGTTAATCTTTTGGCAAGCGGATGGCAGGAGAGTGCAGGTGCGCAGTATGTTGCAATTTTAGCTTATGTTGCAATTATTGCATATCTGATTTATGCTTCAATGAAGGAGGATAAAAAATAATTTCCCTTATGTTTGGAGGTAATTTCATTATAGCATTGTTGCTTACCCTTGGTGCCGGTATTGCTAGCGGTGTTGGGGGTGCAATCATTATGTTTGTAAAGAAATCCAACCCTAAGATGTTGTGCGCCACTTTGGGATCCTCAGCAGGTGTGATGATCCTCATCTCACTGGTTGAGCTGTTCCAGGAGGCCAGGGCCTCCCTTGCTTTTGAGTTTGGCGAGAAGCTGGGGCTGTTTTATACCCTTCTGGCGTTTTTTGCAGGGATGGCTATTATTGCCCTTATAGATAATCTTGTGCCAAAGGAGAACAATCCTCATGAGGTCAATTCAATGACCATTCAGGTTCATGACCAGGCTGTGGGGGGTAAGAAGGCTGTCCTTTCTTTTGCCGGTGA
>JAZTYE010000053.1:0-26755 GCA_045636765.1 Candidatus Egerieisoma sp. | reverse complement strand
TCAGGACAAAAAGAAAAAAGCTCTTAGCGAGTACAGAAAGAAAGCAGAGATCAGAGGCTTCCGCAAAGGTATGGCTCCTATGTCTCTAATTGAGAAAATGCATGGTGTTCAGGCATTGGTTGAGGGTGTTAACCAGCTTATTTCAGAGGGTATCAACAACCACATTGCTGAGAACAAACTAAATATCTTGGGTGAGCCGCTTCCAAATGAGGAGAAACAGAAAGAGATCAACTGGGAGAGCGACGAGAACTACGAGTTTGTATTTGACATTGCACTTGCTCCAAAAGTTGAGTTCACTTTGGACAGCAATGACAAGATTGTTTCTTATAATGTAGCAGTATCTGAGGAGGCTAAAAAAGCATATAAATCAAATATGCTTAAACAGTTTGGCAAACTTGAGAATACAGATGTTATTAAGGAGGAGGATTTCATCATTGCAGATCTTGAGCAGGGTGAGAACAAAGTAGAGGGTACTTACGTAACTCTAAGACAGATGGCTGAGGAGGCTAAAGGTCAGTTCCTAGGTAAAAAACCTGGTGACAGCTTTGAGGTAAACGTAAACGAGACTTTCACAAACGAGACTGACAGAGCGGCTCTTCTAAAAGTTAAGAAAGATGAGTTGGCAACTGTTGAGCCAATGTGGAAAGTAACAGTAAAAGAGGTTAAGACTTTTGTAGAGGCTGAGCAGACTCAGGATCTATATGACAGAATGTTTGGTGAGGGTGTTGTAACTGACGAGGCTGGCTTTGATGCTAAAATTGTTGAGAGAATTGCTCAGGAGTACAAACAGGAGGCTGATTTCCGTTTTGTACTTGATGCAAGAGAGTATCTTTTGAACAAGACCAACATTGAGCTTCCAGAGGAGTTCATGAAAAAATGGTTGTTCACTATCAACGAGGGTAAATTCACTATGGAGGACATTGAGAAAGATTTTGCATTGTTCTGCAAAGATTTCCGTTGGCAGATGATCAGCCAGTACATCATGCGTGAGCAGAAAATGGAGATTACCCGTGAGGAGGTTCTTGAGGTTGCAAGACAGATGGCAAAATACCAGTTTGCTATGTACGGTCTTAACGATGTTCCTGCAGAGCAGCTTAACAGCTATGCAGAGTCTATCCTTTCAAACGAGAAAGAGGGCAGAAGAATTGTTGAGAAAACAGAGCAGGACAAAGTTATTGGCTGGGTTAAGAGCGTAGTGACTTTGGAGGAGAAAGAGATCTCTATTGAGGATCTTCAGGCTATGAACAACTAATTTCTTCCAATTTAGGATAAAATTTACGGCCAGCCCAAACGGGTTGGCCTTTTTTATATATAAAGATTTCTTATTTTTGTAAGAATTCCTTCTTGTGAAGGTATAATCAAGAAAAAGGAAAAGACCATATATGATGACAGAGTTTGAGAAATTTGCCAGAGGGCATATGGGAATCAGTTCATTGGCATTGGACAGGTTTCAGAAAGTAAACAGTGTATACAGGGTTCCGCAGGCAATTGCCGCAATTCCACAAGGAGCATACATAAACCCTACAATTATAGAGGAGAGACAGATGAACGTGGCTGTTATGGACGTATTCTCACGCCTTATGATGGATCGTATCATCTTTTTGGGATGTCCTGTAACAGATGATGTTGCAAATATAATCCAGGCACAGTTGCTGTTCCTGGATTCTACAGATTCAACTTCAGACATTCAATTGTATATCAATTCACCAGGCGGAAGCGTGTATGCAGGTTTGGGAATCTATGATACTATGCAGCTTGTAAGCTCTGATGTTGCAACCATCTGTACAGGCATGGCTGCATCAATGGCATCTGTACTGCTTACAGCAGGAGCTAAGGGCAAGCGCAGTGCGCTGCCTCACAGCCGTGTTATGATTCACCAGCCTATGGGTGGTGCAGAGGGGCAGGCATCAGATATTGAGATTACTGCAAGAGAGATTATAAAACTTAAGCAGGAGCTTTATGAGATTATCTCTGAGCACTCCGGCAAGTCTGTAAAACAGATACACAAGGATGCAGACAGAGACTACTGGATGACAGCCAAAGAGGCCCTTGAGTATGGAATGATTGATGAGATACTGACAAAAGCACACAAACAGAATGAGCAAAAATAAAAATTATAATCCCGACGAATATTGCTGTATATGCGGCCGTGGTGCCCACGAGGTAAAGATGCTTGTGGCTGGAAACTACGGTTACATCTGCAACGAGTGTGCCCAGCAGGCAAACGATTACTTTAAGGAGCAGCTTGCATCGCGCAGCAAGATTTCCAAAGAGGATATGAAACTCCTCAAGCCAAAGGAGATTACGGAGTTTCTGGACAACTATGTAATTGGTCAGGAAGAGGCAAAGAAATTCCTTTCAGTAGCGGTATATAACCACTACAAGAGAATCATGCATCAGCAGGAGAAGGGAGACAAGAAGAAGGCTGATGATGATTTGGATCTTGAGAAATCAAACATACTTCTTGTGGGACCTACCGGAACAGGAAAGACCTTATTGGCAAAGAGCATTGCAAGGATGCTCAACGTGCCGTTTGCAATTGTAGACGCAACTGTCCTTACAGAGGCCGGTTATGTTGGAGAGGATGTTGAGAGCATACTTACCCGTCTGCTGATGGATTGTGACTATGATGTGGAGAAGGCCCAGAAGGGTATTGTATTTATAGATGAGATTGACAAGATAGCCCGCAAGAGCGACAATCCTTCAATTACCAGAGACGTATCGGGTGAGGGTGTTCAGCAGGCCATGCTCAAATTGCTTGAGGGTAATGTGGTGAATGTTCCGCCGCAAGGTGGAAGAAAGCACCCCGAGCAGAGGATGATTGCTGTTGATACCACAAATATCCTGTTTATTTGCGGTGGTGCCTTTGAGGGTATTGAGAGAAAGATTGCGCAGAGACTCAATACTCAGGTAGTTGGTTACGGTGCGCAGAAAAAGACCGCCTCAATAGACAAGAAAGATCTTCTAAAATATGTTGCTCCTCAGGACTTGAAGTCTTATGGACTTATACCTGAGATCATTGGACGTCTTCCTGTCCTTACATATTTGCATCCGCTTGGAAAAGATGCATTGCTTGATATCCTTACCAAGCCTAAGAATGCCCTTGTAAAGCAGTATGTAAGATTGTTTGAGCTTGATGGAGTTAAGCTTGAGATTGCAGATGAGGTACTTGAGTTCATTGTAGATACAGCTTTGGAGTACAGTTTGGGAGCCAGAGGTCTTCGCTCCATCTGTGAGGCAATCATGCTGGATGCAATGTATGAGGTTCCGTCGGGAAGAAAGAAAAGCTTCAGGATTGACCTCCCATATGCAAAGGAGAAGGTTGCCAAATTTACAGGTGCATTGGTATAGAAACTTAAAAACACATACAATATGAAAGAGTATATACAGAAAAATGAGAAAAGGTTCCTGGAGGAGCTGTTTGAGATTTTGCGTATCCCAAGTATCAGTTCTCTGGAGGCCAATAAAGGTGATATGGTAACTTGTGCCAACAAGTTGGTGGAGTTGCTTTTGGCTGCAGGTGCAGACAGTGCTGCAGTATATGAGACAGCAGGTCATCCAGTTGTATTTGGAGAGAAGAAGGTTGATCCTGCTCTTCCTACAGTTCTTGTTTACGGTCACTATGATGTGCAGCCTGTAGATCCTATCCATTTGTGGAAATCACAGCCGTTTGAGCCGGAGATTAGGGACGGTGCAATTTACGCACGTGGTGCAAATGATGATAAAGGACAGCTTTTTATGCACGTTAAGGCTTTTGAGTATCTTGTTAAGGAGAACAAGTTGCGCCATAATATAAAATTCATCCTTGAGGGTGAGGAGGAGATTGGTTCACCTTCTCTTGCCGCATGGGCAAAAGAGCACAAGGAAATGCTTGCATGTGATGTCATCCTTGTTTCAGACACCACAATGATTTCAGAGAAGGTTCCAAGCATCAACTGTGGTATGAGAGGTCTTGCTTACCTTGAGGTTGAGGTTACAGGTCCTAACAAGGATCTTCACAGCGGTCACTATGGCGGTGCTGTTCACAACCCTATCAATGCATTGTGTACAATGATTGATTCTTTGATTGATGAAAAAGGCCATATTACCGTTGAGGGTTTCTATGATAATGTTGTAGAGCTTTCGGCTGAAGACCGTGCAATGTTTGCACGTGCTCCGTTTGATATGGATGAGTACAAGGAGTCATTGGATATTGATGAGGTTAAAGGTGAGGAGGGTTATACAACCCTTGAGAGAACCGGTATCCGTCCGTGCCTTGATGTAAACGGCATTTGGGGAGGTTATATTGGTGAGGGTGCAAAAACTGTACTTCCATCTGTAGCTCATGCAAAAATCTCAATGAGACTTGTCCCTAACCAGGATTGTGAGGAGATTGCAGAGAAATTTGAGAAGCATTTCTATAAGATTGCCCCTAAGAGCGTTAAGGTTAAAGTTACCCCTCATCATGGCGGTAACGGATTCCTTATCCCTATCTCTTCTCCTGCCTACAAGGCGGCGGCAAAAGCTGTTGAGGAGGTTTACGGCATAGAGCCTGTTCCAAGCCGTGGTGGTGGAAGTATTCCAATCTTGGCAGATTTGCAGAACATCCTTAATGTAAATCCTCTTCTAATGGGATTCGGTCTTGAGAGAGATACTATCCACTCTCCAAACGAGAGTTATTTGTTGAGCCAGTTCTACAAAGGAATGGAGTCTATTGCATTATTCTATAAATACTATTAAGATTATGACATACAACGAACTATATGAGCAGATAAAAGCCAAGAAATCTTTCTTGTGTGTTGGTTTGGACTCAGATCCAACCCTTTTCCCTGAGTGTCTTAAAGGGGGTGAGAATCCAATTTTTGAGTTCAACAAGGCAATTATAGATGCAACTGCACCTTATACTGTGGCATACAAACCAAACACAGCCTTTTATGAGGCAGAGGGGCTTGAAGGGTGGAAACAGCTTGAGATGACAGTAAAATACATTGCTGAGAAATACCCGGAGATTCTCATTATTGCAGATGCAAAGCGAGGAGACATTGGAAATACTGCAAAGCGTTATGCAAAATGTTTCTTTGAGAGCATGCCTTGTGACGCTGTAACCCTTGCCCCTTATATGGGTAAGGATTCTGTACAGCCTTTCCTTGATTATAAAGGCAAATGGTCTGTAGTACTTGCACTTACTTCAAATGCCAGTGCAAATGATTTTGAGATGCTTTCTGTAGGGGAGATGCCTTTGTATGAGAAAGTTATCAAAACAACCATGAGCTGGGGAAGCCAGGAGGACATCATGTTTGTAGTAGGTGCTACACGTCCGGAGAAACTTGCAGAAATTAGGGAATATTGTCCCGACAATTTCTTCCTTGTTCCTGGTGTAGGTGCACAAGGAGGTACAGTTGACGAGGTTGCAAAATACGGTCTTAACTCACACTGCGGCCTATTGGTAAACTCTTCACGCGGAATCATCTTTGCAGACAAGAGCGAGAATTTTGCTGCTGTTGCAGGCGAAAAAGCCAAAGAGCTTGCAGACCAGATGGCAAAATGGTTGTAGGAATCTGTTGGGATTTTAATAGGAGCACTCATGTCGCATGGGTGCTCTTTTTTGTTTTGATGTGGATTGACAATCCTGCAAGATGAGTTGTTTCGTAGTGATTTTGATGATTTTTTGTTGAAGTTGCCGTTTGAAGAGGGTGAGAATTTATAGCACATACCTCACCCCCTTGAATGGGTAGTGTCTGATTTCTCCACTGGAGTGCTCAAGGATTGCACAACCATAGTGGTCTACACCAATTATTCGGGCAGTAATTTCTTTACCGCCTGTTATTTTTTCTACAGGCATATTTATCTCCGCATTATCAGGAATCTCAATGAATTTGTGCCATTCGCCCAATCTGTAAAGGCTGGCGAGGTACTCCTTTTCGAGTTCTTGTGTATATCCTTCCTCCAGTTCTGAGTATGCTGTGAAAATGTAGCCCAGCAGGGTGGAAAGTTCCTCCTTGCGGTTGTAGGGATTGTCGGGAAGATTTTGTTCCTCTGCGGGCTTTTCCAATATCAGTGAGGTAGGGTTGGGGGCGTCGGATGCAAAAACTTTCTGGTTGAGGTTGAGTCCTATTCCAACTATGCTTCCTGACAATTTGTCACCGCTTATGGAGTGTTCAATGAGCATTCCACAAATTTTTTTGTTCCCGATATATATATCATTGGGCCATTTTATTTTGGCGTCAAGACCCTTGCTGAGGAGATACCTGAGTACCCCTAATGAGGCAATTTGGGAGATCTGGAACTGCTGTGCCGGAGATAGGAAATGAGGCCTGAAAAGTATTGAAAATGTGAGGTTTTCTGACTTGCTGCTTTCCCATTTGTTGCCTCTTTGTCCTCTTCCTGCTGTCTGGAAATCTGCAATCCATACTGTCCCTTCCTCTGCAGTTGCCAGTTCTCTGGCTGCCTGAGAGTTGGTAGAATCTATGGTTTGGTACCACTTTATGCCAAGATTTTTCTCCATAATTATTATTGGCCAAATATTTGCTATATCTTTGCGTATACAAAAGTAATGATTTACACTTAAAAATTTAACGAAAGTGGCAGTTAAGAAAGAGACAACAAAAGGTGCGGCTTCTCTAAAGAAGAGAGTGGCTGCCAAAAAGTCCGCTGTAAAAGAGACTAAAGAGGTAACAGTGTTGAACCCTACAGAGTTGGCGCTTAAGACAATTGTAGAGGCTATCCAAGATAAAAAAGGTAAGAATATATGTACTTTGGACCTTACAGGTATTGGTACATCAATCTGTGACCATTTTGTAATTTGTAATGCAGATTCTACCCCTGCAGTATTGGCAATTGCAGACAATATTGAGGAGGAGATGATTGTAAAATGCAATACTAAAGTTATCCGTCAGCAGGGTAAGGAAAATGCATTCTGGATCATTATGGACTTTGGTGACATAGTTGTGCATATCTTCCAGACAGAGTACCGTGAGTTCTACCGACTTGAGGATTTGTGGGCTGATGCTGTAAAGAAAACTTACGACGAGGAGTAATATTAAGATGGAGAAAAAAAGACAACAGGCAAGAAAGGGAAAAGGGAAGGCTCCACAACCAAAATTTAATGCTATATGGATATATGTACCGCTGTTGGTTATGATAGGGTACATGTATTTCTTTGGTGCAAACGGTGGAGATCCTATAAAGACTGAGTGGTATAAGGTTAAGGAGCAGATGATTGCTCAGGGAGATGTTGAGAAAGTAACCTTCATTACCAACCAGAACAGGGCAGAGGTGACTATAAAAACAGATAGCCTCTCAAAATACAAGAATATGTTTGGTGGAAGGGAGCCAAAATTTGGGCCTCACTTCTATTTTATTGTTTCAAGCAATTTTGATTCTGAGCAGCAGCTTGAAGAGGCCAGGAATCTGCTTCCACAAGAAAACCGTTTCTCAATAGAGACAGAGGAGCGTACAAATTACTTGGGTAAGGTGTTGGATTGGCTTTTGTTGCCAATCATTATCCTTGCTATCTGGTTCTTTGCATTGCGCAACATGTCAAAGAATGTTGGGGGAGGAGCCGGCGGAGGCGGAATCTTTAATGTAGGCAAATCTCAGGCAAAGCTGTTTGACAAGGATAACCAGACAAAGGTTACATTTAAGGATGTGGCAGGTTTGGAGGAGGCCAAGATTGAGGTGATGGAGATTGTGGATTTCTTGCGCAATCCTGCAAAATATACAGCTTTGGGTGGCAAGATTCCTAAAGGTGCGCTTCTGGTAGGTCCTCCAGGTACAGGTAAGACCCTGTTGGCAAAGGCTGTTGCTGGTGAGGCAAATGTTCCTTTCTTCTCTATATCGGGATCAGACTTTGTAGAGATGTTTGTTGGTGTAGGTGCTTCAAGGGTAAGGGATTTGTTCAAACAGGCAAAGGAGAAGGCTCCATGTATTGTCTTTATTGATGAGATTGATGCAGTGGGAAGAGCCAGAGGCAAGAATACCGGTTTCTCATCCAACGATGAGCGTGAGAATACCTTAAACCAGCTTCTTACAGAGATGGATGGTTTTGGTACCAATTCCGGTGTAATTATCCTGGCTGCTACAAACCGTGCAGATATTTTGGATAAGGCCCTTATGCGTGCCGGAAGGTTTGACCGCCAGATTTATGTAGATCTTCCTGAACTTAAGGAGAGGGAAGAGATTTTTAAGGTGCATCTTTCAAAACTTAAGCTTGATCCTGCTTTGGATACTTCATTCCTGGCAAAACAGACTCCAGGTTTTTCAGGAGCTGATATAGCAAATGTATGTAATGAGGCTGCCCTTATTGCTGCAAGAAAGAACAAGAAATTTGTAGAGAAACAGGATTTTTTGGATGCTGTTGACAGAATTGTAGGAGGCTTGGAGAAAAGAAGCAAGATTATACCGGCAGCAGAGAAGAGGACCATTGCTTTTCATGAGGCTGGTCATGCAACTGTGAGCTGGTTGTTGCCTCACGCAAATCCGCTTCTTAAAGTGACCATTATTCCACGTGGGAAGGCTCTTGGTGCCGCATGGTATCTTCCTGAGGAGAGACAGATTACAACCAGGGAGCAGATGATGGAGGAGATGGCTGCTACTATTGGCGGCAGGGTTGCAGAGGAAATTGTAAACGGCAAGATTTCAACTGGTGCACTTTCAGATTTGGAGAAGATTACCAAACAGGCATACGCAATGGTAAGCTATTTTGGTATGAGTGACAAGGTAGGTCATATCTCGTTTTATGACTCTCAGGACGGCTATGGTTTCAGCAAACCTTATAGCGAGAAGACGGCGGAGCTTATAGACAAGGAGGCCAAGGAACTTGTTGATGCTGCACATAAGACTGCGCATGAGGTTCTTGAGGCCAATCTTGAGGGTCTAACCAAACTTGCAAACCTACTGTTGGAGAGAGAGGTTATCTTTACTGAGGATATGGAGAATATCTTTGGCCCACGAAAACCTAAGGACGGGGAGGTGCCAGCAGTTGAGGCCAACGCGGAGAATAACACTATTGCAGAAGTAACCAACGCTTAGAATGAAGAACTTTTTAATAAGAACCCTTAGCGGGGCTATGTTTACAGTATTGGTAATAGGTGCCATTTTATATGGCCCTGTTGCCTTTGCTTGTGTTTTTGGGAGCATAATGCTTGTTGCAGTCTATGAGTTCCTTAATATTACTATGGGCAACTCTTTTTTTAAGGATAATTTGCTTGCCAAGGCATTTACAATTGTAGCGGCCATAAGTTTGTTTGTAAATCTTTTCCTGATTTCTGCTTATGGGTTTGATCCTTTGTATTTGTTGTTTACAATGTTGCCTGTAATTGGTATTTTCATCTCAAACATGTATGTTAAGAGATTCAATGTCCATAGTACAGTTGAGAAGGACGGTGTTGTGGAGAGAGTTCCTAACGGATATGAAGTTTTTCCTTTTGCCATCACTGCTTTGGTGTATGTGGCACTGCCGTTCTCTCTTATCTCCCTTATACTTTTTGATAAAAGCGGCGTATATAATGGCAATTATCTTCTATCAATGATGATAATGCTTTGGTGTACAGATGTAGGCGCTTATTTGTTAGGTTCTACACTAGGCCAGAAGTTTGACCACAGATTGTTCAGATCTATATCACCTAAAAAAAGTTGGGAGGGCTTTTTGGGAGGCCTTATCTGTTCTGTTGCGGGTGCTATAGTGTTGAAAATAAGTGGTTTATTGGAATTATCTCTAATAGATGCAATAGTTGTTGGAGTACTTATTTGTATTTTTGGAGTAGTGGGAGATTTGGTAGAGTCTCAATTAAAACGTAATTTTGGGGTTAAGGATTCGGGAAGTATCATGCCTGGGCATGGAGGTATGTTGGATAGATTTGATGGAGCATTACTGGCATTTCCTGTAGCCATTGTTTACATAGTATTTTTTGCTGCATAACCTAAACTTTAACTATAGATTCTATGAAAATTCACAAGGAAGGGTATAACATCATAGCAGTTGCTTTTATTATTTTGGCAGCTATTGTGCTTGGATGTTATTATCTTTTAGGGTGGGGTACGTTTTCCAAGATTGTAGCTGGATCGGCCCTATTGATTTTTGCGTTGGTTGTCCGTTTCTTCAGAGTTCCAAAAAGGACTCTTGTTGTAGATAAGGATTTTGTAGTAGCTCCTTGTGACGGAAAAGTTGTTCAAGTGAGGGAGGTGATGGAAGATGAGTATCTCAACACCAAATGTATTCAGATTTCTATCTTTATGAGTGTGTTCAATGTGCATGTGAACTATTATCCTGTTGGAGGAAAGATTCTCTATAGTAAACACCATCAGGGGGCATATATAGTTGCATCGTATCCTAAGGCTTCTGAAAAGAATGAGCGTACCAGTATTGCTGTTGAAACCGCAAGCGGTGCCAAAGTATTGTTCAGGCAGATTGCAGGGTATATTGCGCGTAGAATTGTGTGCTATGCTCAGGAAGGTGAGCAGGCGGCTCAGTGTTCCCAGGTTGGTTTTATCAAGTTTGGTTCAAGGATGGATATCTTTATTCCACTAGGTAGCCAGATAAATGTTAAGGTTGGAGAGAACGTTGTGGCTTGTGAAAGTGTAATTGCAAAACTTAATTAGAAGTAGACAATTTCCTATAAACAATAAGGTGACCGGCTCAATAGCAGGTCACCTTATATATTTTATAAACAGGTTAATTAACCATTCATTGAGAGTAAGAATTCCTCATTGTTCATGGTCCCCTGAAGCCTGTCTTTCATAAATTCCATTGCTTCTATGCTGGTCATGTCTGCAAGGTGGTTTCTAAGGATCCAAATTCGGTTGGTGTCTTCCGGTTTGTAAAGAAGATCGTCACGTCTGGTTGAACTTAGAGTAACATCTACTGCAGGGAAAATGCGTTTGTTGGCAAGTTTCCTGTCTAACTGAAGCTCCATGTTGCCGGTTCCCTTGAACTCCTCAAAGATAACCTCGTCCATTTTTGAGCCGGTTTCTGTGAGGGCTGTTGCAAGGATTGTAAGCGAGCCGCCGTTCTCCACGTTACGGGCTGCTCCAAAGAAGCGTTTTGGCTTGTGAAGGGCGTTTGCATCCACTCCACCGCTCAATACTTTGCCGGATGCAGGCTGTACGGTGTTGAAGGCCCTTGCAAGGCGGGTGATTGAATCCAAAAGGATTACTACATCGTGTCCGCACTCAACAAGTCTTTTTGCCTTTTCAAGCACAATGTTGGCAACTTTTACGTGTCTCTCTGCCGGCTCATCAAATGTAGAGGCAATTACCTCTGCCTTTACGCTGCGTGCCATATCTGTTACCTCCTCAGGGCGCTCATCAATAAGGAGTACAATCATGTATACCTCAGGGTGGTTGTCTGCAATTGCATTGGCAATCTCCTTCAGTAGCATGGTCTTACCTGTTTTTGGCTGTGCTACTATAAGTCCGCGCTGTCCCTTGCCTATAGGGGTGAACATATCAACTATGCGGCAAGAGAGGTTGTTATGGCCGTTTGCAAGGAGCTCAAATTTCTCGTTAGGGAACAATGGAGTGAGGAAATCAAAAGGTACGCGGTCTCTGATGAACTCAGGGCTCCTGCCGTTAATCTGGTTTACCTTTACAAGAGGGAAGTATTTGTCACCCTCCCTTGGTGGCCTTATCTCTCCAAACAGGGTGTCTCCGGTCTTGAGACCAAAGAGCTTTATTTGTGACTGTGAAACATAAATGTCATCTGGAGAATTAAGATAGTTATAGTCTGAAGATCTTAGGAAACCATATCCGTCAGGCATAATCTCCAATACACCACTAGCTTCTACAATACCTTCAAATTCAATCTTTGGCTGTTGGGCCTTTTTATTGTTGTGGTGTTCATTATTATGTTCTGGATTTTGGGTATTTTCCAGGTTGGTAGCTTCGTTATGTATAGATGCTGTTTCTGAAGTTTCTTCCTGGATATTCAAATTTTCAGCTTCAGCTACATCCAATTTTTCAGGTACAGATGCCTCAACAATATCATTGGTAGTGTTATTATCTCCAGTGTTTACCTCTTCTTCTTTGGCCAAAGGTTTTTTCTGATTACGTTTCCTGCCTTTTGCCTTTTGTCCGTTCTCTCTATTTTTACGTTCTTCAGCAGGGGAATCTACAGAGACAGCCGTAATTGTTTCTGCTGTATTTGTCTGCTGAGGTTCTACCTCTGTACTTTCCTTAAGGTTTTCAGCTTCGTTCTTCTGTATTCTTTGTCTTTGTCGTTTAGGCCTTTCCTCTTTAGAATCCTGAGCCTCATTTTGGTTGTGAGGCTTCTCTATATTTTCTATTTTTTCAATCTTTTCAGGCTTGTCAATCATTTGACCCTTTTCAGCTTTGTCTGGCCTTTCAACTTTTTCTGATTTGTGGCTTATTATCCTGTTGCGTTGTTTTCTTTGTATAGGTGTATTTACCCCTTGAATAGCCTGTTCATCCAATATCCTGTAAACAAGCTCATCTTTAGAGAATGACTTTACTTTTTTTATGTTTAAGTCTTCAGCAATAGCATAAAGTTCTTCCAAACTTTTATTGCTCAATTCCATTATATCGTACATATATTAAAATTATGATATGAATTGGGATTTTAATATGAGAACGCCTTGTACAGATTCTCCAAGGCATCTACAAAGGTAAAAACTATTTTCCAATAAACATAAAAAAAAGGGTAAAAGTTCACCTTTTACCCTATCTTACAGATTATATTGCTTGGTTATTTGGCAGCAATAACATCAATCTCAACCAAAGCACCTTTAGGAAGAGCTGCAACCTGATAAGCAACGCGTGCAGGATATGGCTCTTTGAAGTACATTGCATAAACCTCATTCAAAGTTGCAAAGTTTGCAAGGTCTGAAAGGTATACATTAGTTTTTACAACATCTGCAAATGAGTAACCACCCTCCTCAAGAACATACTGAAGGTTCTTGAATACCTGGTGAAGCTGCTCAACAATGCCGCCTGGTACAAACTCTCCTGTATTTGCATCAATTGGAAGCTGGCCTGAAACATAGATAGTGTCGCCGGCAATTACAGCCTGGCTGTAAGTTCCAACAGCTTTAGGGGCTTTAGGACTTGCTACAATTTTCTTCTTCATAATGTATGATATTAAGTTAATGTTAGTATCTGTTATCCCAGTAACTTGCGTTTTTCTTGAACTGAAGCAAATCTGCAAGTGCAGATGCCTTGGCGTTGATTCTGAAACTCCAGCTTTCCCACTGTCCGTTTGGTACCCAGGAAACCGAGATTGCAAAGCAATGCAGGTCATAAGTAGCACTTAGCTGAGTGGTGGTAAGTTTCATTTTGATGAGATCTACACCTGTGTTCATATTTATGTTCAGAGCATCCGTAAGTTTTACTTGTGCAGATAGGCCAAGTGTCATCATATGGTTGTTTTTCTGCAGAAGCTGCTCATTTGCATACTGGTAGCTGCGGTTATAGCTGTAGTTGTAGTTCATGTTTACAGACCATGGAACATTTGGGTCCATGTAGTATACCCATCCTCCAGGTATGTACTCTCCTGTTATAGGGTTGAAGTATACCCTTTGATAAGAACTTGACTGTGAACCCTGCGGTGCATTTGGATCCCTGTAATCCGAACCTAATTTACTTTTACCCTCACCCATAAAAGAGTAGGAGAATGATGCACTGGCATTTGTCAGTCTGGCCAGTTTGAATCCACCTTCCTTAACAATATTGAATGTGTTTATGGTTCTTCCGTATTGGTCTATTGCATAAGGGTCAAATGTTGCATTTACATTAAGTCCAAGTTTGCCAAAGATTGTAGTGTTCATATTCATGGAGATTTTTGAAAGATTCAATGAATCTGCCAGAAAATTATATGAACCTCCTATAGATAATTGGTCTATAATTCTTATCTTTTTTGTTCCTGTACCTGTAGTGTCATTAAGGTCTCTCACTTTTGCCTCAAGATTGTTGCCCAATGAAAAACTCATGGATGCATTTCTGCCCATGCCGGGAGGGGAGTTGAACTGTCCTTCAAATCTGTTGTAGTTCAGTACATGTTGAATTCCGTTTTGGTCTACATAGCTCAACTGTCTGTATCCGTTGGCAGCTGTGCCAAGTTCCGGTTGTATTCCAAAATTTATTGAAGGTGTCACCATATGTCTGATGGCCTCAATTTTCTTCCCTTTGCCAAACATGAATTTTCCGTAAAGGCGTGTGCTCAATGAAAGTCCGGCAGAATAGGCTTGAGTTATGCCAAATGTGCTGAACGGATCTGAAAATACAGTTTCCACTTTCTGCGTCTGCTCATTGAAAACTTTCTCGCAATCACTGAAATACCAGTTCATTCCGTACGATACAGATGGCGATCCCTGAATGTATTTGGCAATTGTAAATGAAGGGAGTGCAATACTGAAGTTGTGTCGCATTCCATTCTTCATTTTTTTTAGGAAATCGGGCTCTCTAACCTGACTTGCCTTAAAGTTTATCTTATTCTCAAATGTAGTGCTGTAGTTGAATGCAAAAGATTCATAGAACCTCTCTTTACCAACTCTTTCTTTTCTCTTGAAAGGGTAAATGCGGTTTACAGTAAAAGTAAGGTTAGGCAAAGTAACAGCATATGAACTGTCTCTAGAGTTCTGGCTATGCAGCGCATTTATAGTAAGACTTAATGGAGTTCCTGCCCATGTTTTTCCGTACGATATTGATGACGATACCTGATTTTGCAGAGCAGTCTGTATATTTGTCTGGTTATTGTACTGATTGTATGTAGGGCTGGAGAAGTTCACAGAAGCCCTGAATGTTGTTCCAGGTCTGGCCTTCTGGTCCATGGAGTGGCTCCACTGTAGGGAGAAGTTCTTGGTCTGAAAATAATCTGGCTGGCCTTTTTCTCCTGTCTGGTCGTTCTGATATGCCAGACTGAAATTTCCGTTAAATTTATATCTTTTGTTGTATCTGGAATTTAACTGCGCACCCCAGGATCCCATAGAATAGATGTCACCTGTTGCAGCAAGATCAAAATGGTCCCCAAATACAAAATAATAACCTATACCTCTCATGTAAAAACCTCTGGCGGCTTCCTCTCCATAAGTTGGCATAAGAAGTCCGCTGGATCTGTTGCTGAATTGTGGAACAAAACCGAATGGAAGGGCAAAAGGGGTTGGAACATCTTCCAGTACAACATACGCAGGGCCAAAAACAGTAGTCTGTCCGCCACCTTCCTTCTGTATGACTTTGGCTGTAGTCATCTGAAGATAGAAATGGGGGTGTTCATGGTCACATGTTGTGTATTTTCCTTTGGATATGTTAATGGAGTTGTCGGGCATTTTCTTAATGTATTTTCCATGCAGGTATCCCTCTGCCTCCTGAGTAATCATATTCTTAATCTTGGCCTTCTCTGAGTTGAAGTTGTAATACACACTCTCCATCTCATATTGCTTGCCCCCCTGTCTCATAACCGGTTTGCCTTGTACAACACCAGCTGTGTCAGGCAGTCCTTTTGCAAAAACTGTCTTTGAATCAACATCAAAGGCCATATAGTCTGCAGAAATCTCAACATCACCGTAAGAGACTTTTACATCTCCATAGTAATACATCATTTTTCTACCGTTTACATCAAAATCCTTTACAATGGAATCCCTTCCTCCTGAAAATACGGGAGCCTCCAAAGAACTCCTGTTAATGAGTGTGTCTGTTTTTACAGAGTCAATGGTGTCCCTCTGGGCAGCAAGGGAATCTATCCCTGTGAGCAGGGCCCCATCTCCCAAAGCCTTAATTCTATTCCCGACAGTATCCCGTTGGAGAATATTATGGCTGTATGCATTATTGTACAGAAACATCATTGCGGTAATGGCAATGATAGCAACCTTTAGGTATTTTGTCCTTTTCAAATGCATAACTGCAGTCTATTGTCCCTTAATTTATCTAAATGAGGAAAATTTTGTACTTTTGCAAGACGCAAAAATAACACTTTTTTTGCAACTAATATGCCACTTGATACTAAACTCCTCAATATTATTATATGCTGGGCATTTCTGCTCATGGTGCCTCTTTGCGTAACAGGGCAGGAAGTAGGTGATGTTTCACGCATAAAAACAGTTGTGATAGATCCTGGACATGGCGGAAAGGATCCGGGGGCAATTAGCCGTAACGGAAAATATAAGGAGAAGAACATTACTCTTTCTGTAGCTTTGAAGTTGGGTAATCTCATAAAAGAGAAATATCCTCATATAAAGGTAGTATATACACGTTCTTCAGATAAGTATGTAGGATTGGGAGATAGGGCTGCCATAGCAAATGCAAACAAGGCTGATCTGTTTATATCAATACATGTAAACTCTGCAAAAGCAACGCAGGCAAGAGGTACTGAAACATTTGTAATGGGAGCGCATAAGAGTGATGATAATTTTGAAGTGTGCAAGACAGAGAACTCGGTAATTGTTATAGAGGATGATTATCAGAAGAAATATGAGGGGTTCAATCCAAATTCGCCTGAATCGTATATAATATTTTCCCTATTGCAGAATATGCATCAGGAACATAGTATTAAATATGCGGCAAAGGTGCAGGAAAACTTTGCCAAGGGGCCTATACGTGTGAACAGGGGAGTAAAACAAGGTGGATTGCTGGTTCTGTGGAAGACAACAATGCCGGCTATCCTTACGGAACTTGGCTTTATCTCCAATCCTAAGGATTATGCTGTGCTTATAAGTAAAAACGGGCAGGAACAGTTTGCCATGGGGCTATTCAATGCGTTTGAGGCCTATAAGAAGGATTTTGAGAAAGGGAATGCTTCCAAGACGGTGCAGCAGGATAAGTTGTCGGGAAGCAGGCCTGTGCATAATGGTGCAAAGGAGGTGAAGCAGGCAAAGGAGAATCCGCAGGCAGCAAAAGAATTCTATGCTGTGCAGATATTGTCTGTGGCAAAGAAATTGGACAGTGGAGCATATGATCTTAAAGGGAGAAAAGATGCCAAATATATAAAGGTGGGTAACCTTTATAAATATTATGTGGGAAATTATGCAACCAGACAGGAGGCTATAAAGGCTTTGCCGCAGATAAGGAAAGCATTCCAGGGGGCGTTTGTAATTCATATTAAGGATAATAATATTTTAAGATAAGATTTAATGGAAAAATTTAAGTTGAGCAGAATTCAGGCTATTGGCCTGTTTGTGGTAATTACTCTTCTTGCAACTTTTGCGGTTGTGAATTTTTTGAAAGGAGAAGATCTTTTTAATAGGAGTACCAAATATTATGCTACATTCAGCAGTGTAGATGGTTTAACCGTTACAGGTCCAATTTATTTGAGAGGGTTGAAGGTGGGTATGGTTGAGGCTATTGAGTACAATATGGAAAAAGATAATTTTGATGTTGAGTTTAAGGTGAATTCCCAGTTTAAGATTCCGGTAGACTCAAAAGCAGAAATTTACAGTGCTGATCTTTTGGGATCCATGGCCATGAGAATTACAATGGGTAATGAAAAAGTATATGCAAAAGCGGGGGATACTCTGGCAACTGCTGTTGTTCCTGATATGATATCTTCAATTACATCCCAGATTGCCCCTATTGCGGAGCAGGCGGCTGTACTTATGGAGAGCATGAACCGAACTTTGGCCAGTGTAAACATGTTGCTTGATTCTAATGCAAGGGGAAATTTGCAGGGAACTTTTGCAGGTTTGAATAAAACCATGTCCAATGCTGCCAAATTAAGCGGTGAGCTGAACGGTATGGCGCCGGAGCTTAAGGAGGTTGTTGCAAATCTTAACATGCTGTCAGAGGCTTTGGGTAAAAGTGCAGGTGATATACAGGGTTCATTAGCTAATGTAAACAGTATAACTTCCCAGCTCTCACAGGCAGAGCTTGACAAGCTTGTCCAGAGCTTGAACGGATTGCTTGAGAAGCTTCAGGACCCTAATGGTTCGGTAGGTAAATTGTTGTCTACAGATGCACTGCACAATGATATTGACACCCTTATAAAGGATGTTGACAACTTGGTGAAAAGTATTACTGAGAACCCTAAAAAGTACATTAAAGTAAGCGTTTTCTAGAGGATTGAAAACCGTTAAAACGGATATTGCAGATTATAAGATAGTTAGAGATAACCGCTTGATTTTTAGGCGGTTACTTTTGTTAAAAATTTTCATGCTGATTTATAGATAGTTACATGAATTTTGAAATATGCAATAGATTTTAAATTTTTTTATAATAATTTTTTCCTCACTTTTGCAGTGCAATCATAAAGCAAAACTAATCCATTAACAATATAGTTAAACCTAATGAACAGCGCCCTACATATACAGGTATGGAATAATTGTCTCCAGATGATTCAGGACGTTATTCCACCAGCCCAGTTCAAGACTTGGTTTACCCCAATCAAGCCTGTCAGCCTTGTTGGCGACAAGTTTACAATTGAGGTACCTTCCGAGTTTGTTAGGGAGTATTTGGAGGAGCACTACATCAATTTTATAAGCAAGGCTTTGCGTAAGGAGATTGGAGAGGGTGCAAAATTGATGTATAAGGTTCAGGTTGTAAAGGATGCTCCGGTAACAGTTCCGTCTCAGGTGGTGCATGCGCCAACCAACAAGCCGGTTCCGGTACCGCAAAGAGATCCGAGTGTTTTGAATCCGTTTGTTATTCCAGGATTACAGCAGCTGAATATAGATCCTCAGCTTAACCCTAACTACAATTTCTCCAACTTTATTGAAGGAGAGTGCAATAGATTGGGCAGGGCAGCAGGAATTGCAATTTCAAACAGTCCGGGCAAGAATGCTTTCAACCCGTTGTTCATTTATGGAGCATCTGGATTGGGCAAAACTCACCTTGCTCAGGCAATTGGTATTGAGATTAAGAAGAAGTATCCCGATAAAATTGTCCTTTATGTTACTGCCAACAGGTTCATGACCCAATATATGGATGCTGTGAATGTAAAGAACAAACTTACAGATTTCCTTAACTTCTACCAGATGATAGATGTCCTTATACTGGATGATGTACAGGAGTTTGCAGAGAAACAGGGTACGCAGAATGCATATTTCCATATCTTCAACCATCTTCACCAGAGTGGAAAACAGTTGATTCTTACATCGGATAAGGCGCCGGTAGATCTTATGGGATTGGAGCAGAGACTGCTTTCGAGATTCAAATGGGGATTGGTTACAGAGCTTAAAGCACCTTCATTCAATACACGACTTGAGATTTTAAGGAACAAGAGTCAGAAAGATGGTATAGAGTTGCCTGATGAGGTACTTCAATTTCTGGCATCAAAAGCGGTTGGCAGTGTAAGGGAGCTTGAGGGTACTTTGGTTTCTCTTATGGCTCATGCAACTTTGAGCAGGGAGACAATTACAATGGAGCTTGCACAGAGACTTACAGACCAGATTGTAAGTGAGACAGCTCCTGAGATTACAATTGAGAGCATTCAGGAAGCCGTATGCAAGTATTTTGGAATTACAAGGGATGTTATGCTTTCCAAAACAAGGAAAAGAGAGATTGTGCAGGCCAGACAAATTGCCATGTATTTGGGAAGAAGCCTTACAAAAACATCTCTTGCAGCAATTGGAGCACAGATAGGGGGCAAGGATCATGCAACGGTGCTTCACGCATGCAATACGGTAAATGATCTTATAGAGACAGACAGGAACTTCAAGCAATATGTCTCTGATATAGAAAAGCTTTTAAAAGTGGAGGAATAGAAAAAATGTATTAAATTTGAAAGAAAGTTTAATACATTTTTTTTATGAAGACACAACAGATACTTGATACGTTCAAGGATATACTTACAATACCACGAGAGAGTGGACACGAGGAGCTGATCATTGCTTATCTTCAGAACTTTGCAAAAGAGCATTCCCTACAATGTACAACAGACAAGGCTGGCAACGTGCTAATTGTGCGTGAGGCTGCTCCAGGTAAGGAGGGTGTCCCAACAGTTGTGCTTCAGAGCCATTCAGATATGGTATGCGAGAAGAATGCAGGAGTGGAGCATGATTTTACTAAAGACCCTATTAAGGCGGTTGAGGAGAATGGTTGGCTTATAGCAAAAGATACCACATTGGGTGCCGATTGCGGAATAGGTATAGCGGCACAACTTGTAGCGTTAACAGACCCAGATCTTAAGTGTGGCAAGATTGAGGCATTGTTTACAGTAAGTGAAGAGACTGGCCTTGACGGAGCTATGGCCCTTGAGCCTGGATTCATTACAGGCAAGACCCTTATCAACCTAGATTCAGAGGATGAAGGTGAGCTGTTCATAGGATGTGCAGGCGGTATTGATACAACAGCAAAATTCAAATACACCACTTATACTGCAACAAAAGAGTTTGTGAAATGTGAGTTCAAGATTTTTGGTGCCCAGGGTGGTCATAGTGGAGATGATATTGACAAGAATAGGGCAAATGCAAACAAAATTCTTGCCCGCTTCCTTTACAGGGTGCTTGCAAAACATGATATTGAGCTTTATGAGATAGACGGCGGCAACAAGCGCAATGCAATTGCACGAGAAGCGTACGCTGTGATTGGATTCTCAAAAAGGGAGGAGAAATCTGTACTTAAGATCTTTAAGGAGGTTGTAGCTGAGGCTCAAGATGAGTTCAAAGTGAGTGATCCTGCTGTGGACGGTATTGCCAGGGAGGTAGGAATCCATGATGTTAAGGATGGCGTATGCTTTGGAACTCCTAAGAAAGCAATTGACAAGAATACTGCCGCTTCATTGATATATGCGCTTAATTGTGCCCCTCATGGTGTACTTGCAATGAGCAATGATGTTAAAGGTCTGGTTGAAACCTCTACCAACCTTGCTTCTGTAAAAATGCAGAAGGGAAATATCATAAGGGTTGGAACAAGCCAGAGAAGTGCCATAAATAGCAGCAGAAGATATGCAGCTGAGCAGGTAGAGGCTTGTTTTGAACTTGCTGGAGCAACTGTTACCCATGAGAGTGAATATCCAGGATGGAAGCCTAATGTAAATTCTGAAATTCTGGAGATTTCTGTAGATGCATACAAGAAACTGTTTGGTGTTGAGCCGGTAGTAAGGGCAATACATGCTGGATTGGAGTGCGGACTGTTCCTAGATAAGTTCCCAGGTCTTGATATGATTTCGTTCGGTCCTACATTAAGAGGTGTTCATGCACCGGGAGAGAGACTGGAACTTGCATCATTGGATAAATTCAGAATGCTTCTGGAGGAGATTCTTGTTAGTATGAAATAATATAAAACTTAAGATATGAGCATTTTACTAGCGCCGTCAATGTTGTCGGCAAACTTTGGTGAGTTGGACAAAGATGTTCAATTGGTAAATGAAGGTGCAGCAGACTGGTTTCATCTTGACATTATGGATGGTGTCTTTGTTCCAAACATTTCATACGGTTTTCCAGTGGTTAAAGCTATGGCAAAAAAGGCGCAAAAACCGTTGGATGCACACCTTATGATTGTAGACCCCGACCGTTACCTTGCAAACTTTGCAGAGCTTGGCGTTGAGTGGTTGAGCGTGCACTATGAGGCATGTACCCATCTTCACAGAACAATCCAGGCTATAAAATCAAATGGTATGAAAGCGGGTGTGGCGCTTAACCCTCACACTTCAATCACCCTTATTGAGGATATCCTTATGGATCTGGACTATGTGCTTATAATGTCTGTAAACCCTGGTTTTGGCGGACAGTCATTCATTGAGAATGCATTGGATAAAGTACGCAGACTCAAAGCCATGATAAATGAAAAAGGTGCAAAATGTCTTATTCAGGTAGATGGCGGTGTGACAACAAAAAACGCCAGAGCTCTTGAGGAGGCTGGCGCTGATGTTCTTGTTGCCGGAAGTGCTGTGTTTGGCGCAAAAGACCCAATGGAGGCAATGCAGCTTATAAAAGGATAAAGCAGGCAATACCAATTGCTAAGCCAACAACTATATTGATGAGCTTTGCTTTTGCAAAGCTCATTTTGCTTTCTGCAAGTAGCGGCAGAGCGCTGTGTCCGTCCTGTACAATTGAGTTTACAAGCAATACATAGAACGGTAGTACACCCTGTGCAAAAAGAGTTACAAATACAAGGTGTGGCCCTGATTCTGGAATAATGCCAATAAGTACTGCAAGTATAATCACCCACAGCATATTGTTGCTTATCCATTGCTCAATATTGAGGTACTGCATACCAATCTGACACACTATAAGGGTGCCGAATGTCCACAGGAAGATGGAGAAAAGGTGTTTCCCAATAACGTGTTTCCAAAGGTGCTCCTTAATAAAATGCTCATTTGCTGTTGCTGTAAAGAACAGGGTAATGATGCTTATAATGGCAAAGACAATATTTATGTTTTTCTCATCAAGCAGGTTGATAGTCATATTCTTGTGGGCATTGGACTCTGCATGGCTGTGTTCGCACGCTCCTGTATGTATATGGGCAGCAGCGTGGTCATGTGAGTACTCCTCTGTATGTACATGGGCAATGGCCTCTGTATGCGAATGATTGTGTCCGCCAGTTCCGGCAGAGTGGTCATGTCCACATGTAAGTATACCCATAATTACAGCTGCAATGAATATAGCAATGCCGCCAAGGATAAACAGTCTCTCCTTTGAAGGACGCAGCATAACCTTATATGATTCTGCCTTAAAGATGGAAGGGACTTTTCGGTCATCGCCACCAGCATGGTTGTGGATTTCAAAATCATCAGAGCACAAATCATTCTGTGGCTTCTTGTAGATTACATAATCCACCACAACACCTGTAATTACCGATATTACGAACAACAGCCCAAAAAGTACAAGGCCCTCTTTTGGTATCATGGCCATAATGACAAAAGCCTCGTCTCCCGACGAACTTATCATCATTGCCACCAGTGCACCCAGGCTAAGCAACCTGTGGGTATAGAGGGAAACTGTTGCAAAGCCTCCAATGCATCCAGGAACAAGACCCAGAAGGGAGCCTACCAGAATCTGCTTAATTTTTGAGTCCTTTATCCTGGCAAACCATTTTCCGTGCGAGTGGATATTGAAGTACTCTATCATGAGCATCATAATAAGTACTAGCCCGGTTATAAGGATACTGTTCTTCAGTACGTCAAAAAACAAATGCCAGCTCATCTTTATTTCTCCAGATTCTTGTATTTCTCAAGCAATTCTCCGGCTGCAATGAAAGACTCAAGTTTACCTTCCAGTACAGCATCTTCATAATCTGTAATGAGTTTCTCAATTACAGGATTTTCATAAAAACTGTTCTTTAGAGACTCGTTAATGCTCTCGTACATCCAGAATTTTGCCTGCTGGCGACGTTTCTGCTCGTAGTATCCGTTACCTTTTACAAGGGTAAAGTATTCTTCAATCTTCTCCAAGATCTCCGGTAATCCCTCTTTTGTAACAGAAGAAGAGGTGAGAGCTGTAGGAACCCAGGTAGATTCAGTTGGAGGGAACAGATGCAATGCATTTGCATACAATGCTCTGGCCATAGATGCTTTCTCTACATTATTGCCGTCTGCCTTGGTAATTGCAATCATGTCACTCATCTCCATAATACCTCTCTTTATACCCTGAAGGTCATCACCTGCGCCGCTGAGCATAAGAAGGAGGAAGAAGTCACTCATTGAGTGAACGGCAGTCTCAGACTGTCCTACACCCACTGTCTCAATGAATACCACATCATATCCGGCAGCCTCGCATAGAATAACTGTTTCTCTGGTCTTGCGGGCTACACCACCAAGTGAACCTGCACTTGGACTGGGACGGATAAACGCATTTGGATCATTGCAAAGTGTCTCCATTCTGGTCTTGTCTCCAAGGATACTTCCCTTGCTTTTCTCGCTGCTAGGGTCAATTGCAAGTACAGCAAGCTTGTGCCCTTTTGAAGTTACATAACCACCAAAAGCCTCAATGAATGTACTTTTACCAGCACCTGGAACACCTGTTATACCAATTCTCATTGATTTGATTCCGGTTTTTACAGCATGTGCCTGGCAGGCTGCAATAATCTGCTGAGCAACTTCCCTATGGGCAGGAAGGTTACTCTCCACAAGGGTAATTGCCTGGCTGAGAATTGTTGTGTTTCCTGCAATGATTCCCTCCATGTATTCATCTACAGAGAGGATTCTTGGTTTTTTCTTAAAGAAATTCTTAATATAAGGATTGATGATTGGGGGTTGTTCTACACCCTCATTTACTACTAATGCTGTGTCTGGATTTTCATGGCTCTTAGGAGGCCATTCTCCTGTTGTTGCGCTCATATCTCTATTAAATTTCTGTCGGGATAAAAATTATTTTGTTTTTCCTGTAATGAAAAGGTTTACAAGTGGTCTGTTGGGAGAGTTTGTAACTAATGTTATGGTATATACTTCTTCCTTTTTGCTTAGCGGTGCCTTTAATGTTGCTGTAAGGGTGAATTTTTCCCCTGGGGCAATTGTTGTTGGTACAGATACTTTTACATTCTCCTGTTTGTCTATCTTGTGCAGTACAAGGGGAGACTGACCGGTATTTCGCAGATGGAAAATTGCTGTTATGGTTTCACCAGCTGCTACCTCTCCAAAGTTAAATGAACTGTTCTGGGCAAGCACCATTGAGCCTTTGTTTTTCTCCTCTTTGGTCATTTTGGAAAAGTTGTCTATAATCATACACTCAATTGCAACTTTTTCAGACGAACTGGTACCGTTACATATAACATTTGCACTGTATGTGGTAAGTCCCCAATTTTCTTTTGCTTTGGTGTCTATGGTGTATGTGATGTCTGCAATCTCGCCCGCAGGAATGGTCTCAGGTACTATTGAAATTTTTAGGCCATCCGATACTCCTGCAAATTTTACTGTTGTGCTTTTGTTGGAAATGTTTGCAACCTTAAAATTGCCGCTTTTTGTGTTGCCCTGCGCTATTTGTCCCCCTCTTTGAATGTTGTTTTTAACGCCCAATGTTCCTATTGCAACTGGAAACATCTCTTTAAGTGTCCTCTCATTTTCATAAGCCAGCCCTGTTATTCTAAGAATAATGGGTTTTGTGCTGGATGAGGTGTAAACAGTAAGATTCTTGTCAAACGGATATGGTCCCTGGTCATTGAGATATGTTACCTCAACCTTTCCGCTTTCACCGGGCATTATCGGTTTTTTAGGCCAGATTGGGGTGGTGCATCCGCATGAGGAGATGATGTTGTTTATTACAACAGGCTTGTCAGATGTATTCCTGAATTCAAATGTGCATTTCTGCTCCCCGTCATTTACAGATATTTTTCCAAAATTATGTACTTTCTTATTGAATACAATTGCTTGTTGCCCAGTATCATTTGTCTGGGCATATGCGCTGCTGCAAATAAAAAATACAGCAAGGATGAATATTATGTTTAAAATTCTTTTCATTTCAAAAATGATATCATACAAAGATAGTGCAAAAAAGACTAAATTTGTAACATAATTAAACCTATAAACAAATGAGAACCCTATTTAGAACTTTAGCTTTGGCAGCATTTGCAGTGATTGTTGCCTCTTGCGGAAGCAAATACAGCTACGAGACCGTAGAGGGAGATTTGCTGAATGCAAAAATCTACACTTTGGACAATGGCCTTAAAGTGTATATGAGTGTAAATCCGGACCAGCCACGTATACAGACATATATTGCTGTAAAAGTTGGTGCCAAAAATGACCCTTCTGAGACTACCGGTCTTGCACACTATTTTGAACACCTTATGTTTAAAGGATCAGAACAGTTTGGAACCAGCAATTATGCTGCTGAGAAACCTCTTTTGGATCAAATAGAGAAAGAGTTTGAGGTATACCGTACTCTTACAGATGATGCAGAGAGAACTGCTGCTTACAAAGTTATTGACAGCCTTTCTTATGAGGCCTCAAAATACTCAATTCCAAATGAGTATGATAAACTTATGGCTGCAATTGGAGCACAGGGAACCAATGCATATACATCTTATGACCAGACAGTATATGTAGAGGATATCCCAAGCAACCAGATTGAGGTTTGGGCAAAAATTCAGGCAGACCGTTTTAAGAACAATGTAATCAGAGGATTCCACACTGAGCTTGAAACCGTATATGAGGAGAAGAACATGTCACTTACTCAGGACAGCAGAAGAGTTCTTGAGGCAATGTTGGCACAGTTGTTCCCTAATCACCCATACGGACAGCAGAGTGTTCTTGGTACCCAGGAGCATCTTAAGAATCCTTCTATCACCAACATCAAGAACTACCATAAAGAGTGGTATGTTCCAAACAACATAGCAATTTGTGTGTCTGGTGATTTTAATCCCGACGAAATGGTTGCTGCAATTGAGAAGTATTGGGGAGACTTTGCACCTAACAAAGACCTTAAAAAACTTGAGTTCCCACAGGAGCAGCCTCTTACAGAGCCGGTAAAACTTGTACTTGAGGGTCAGGAGGCACCGTTCATGTATCTTGCATGGAGATTGCCTGCTGCTAATCATAAGGATATGCCGGTGCTTACAGTTATGGAGAATATCCTCAATAACGGAAGTACAGGACTTATAGATGTAAACATCAACCAGGCACAGAAAGTTCTTGGCGGAGCAGGTGGTGGAGTAAACATTTTTGCAGACTACTCTTGTTTCATCCTTCAGGGAAGACCAAAACAGGGTCAGTCATTGCAGAATGTTCAGGAACTGCTTATGGAGCAGGTAGAGAAACTTAAGAAAGGTGAGTTTGATGAGAGCATGATACAAAGTGTAATCAACAACTACAAGAAATACCAGATGAGTGAGATGGACCATTATGCTACAGCGGCGGACAAATTTGTGACATCATTCATTTATGAGATTCCTTGGAGTGATATGGTTGCTGAGTTGGACAATATGGCAAAGGTAACTAAAGAGGATATTGTTGCAGCTGCAAACAAAT
>JAZTYE010000052.1:0-13812 GCA_045636765.1 Candidatus Egerieisoma sp. | reverse complement strand
ACTCCAAGGAGTCTGTTTTTTATTGTATTGATTTTCAAAATATTGTACAAAAAGACAACGTTATTTCTCCAAAAGAATTTGAGGAGCATCTTTCTCTAAAAGGTACTTATACCAGAAGATATAGTCGCCTGCAGTTGAGTGCACTGATTTTTTGCCCCTATATCCGTGGAACTCACCAGGATATATCATAAGGTCAAACTGTTTGCCAGCGTCCTGCATAGCACCAATAAGCTGCATTGTATTCTGCATATGCACATTATCATCAGATGATCCGTGGGTAATCTTCACATAATTGGTGCTGTCACCTTTGTATCTGTGAATCTTCTCCATCAATCTGGTATTGGCATATCCGTCAGGGTTATCCTGAGGGCGGTCCATATATCTCTCGGTGTAATGGGTATCGTACAAGCCCCAATCATATACGCCACCACCCGCAATACCATATTTGAAGTAATCATTACCGGCTGTACATGCAAGCATAGTCATTGATCCGCCATAAGAGAAACCGGTAATACCCACTTTATCCCTGTTTACAAACGGAAGCTTGTGAAGCTCCTTAATCCACTCAATATAATCTACCAGCTCAATATTGAGCAAATTCCTATGAAGGAAATTCAGCCCCTCTTTACCACAGTGGCCACTTGCCCTATGGTCAATTGCTATCTGAATTACACCTTCATTTGCCCACCACTGGTTGCGCTCAGAAATACCTTTCCATGTATCCATAACAGTACCGGCATTAGGACCACCGTACATACTTACAAGAACAGGATATTTCTTGGTAGAGTCCAAATCAACTGGCCAAATTACCTGTGCCGGAAGGGTATAACCATCAACAACTATAGAAAGCATCTGTGGAATAGCCAATTTATACTGGTCAAAATTCTCCCCTTTGCTATCTGCTATAACCTTATGGGTAATTTTCTTCCCTATAGATACAACAGCCAACTTTGTAGGGGTTGTTGAATTTGAGTACTGGGCAACATAGTGCTTGTTGTCGGGAGAAAGGTAAATGCCTGCAAAGTTGTAGTCACCAAATGAAAGACGGGTAATTTTCTTTGTCTTAAGGTCTACTTTATAAAAATCGTTTCTGGTAGAAACTTCCCTACGGGCAGTGAAATAAATTGCACCACCTTTCATATCAACTTTAATAAAACGGATTCCCCAGTTCTTGCCGTCTGTAATCTTCTCAAGTCTCTTGCCGTCAAATGACTGGAAATAAATCTGCTCCCACATATCAAAATCCCTTACCATAAAGAAACCGTCCTCTACAAACTGCATATCCTCCATCCAGTCAATCCATGTGGTCTGGTTTTCATTATAGATCTTCTCCTTTGAACCGTCAGCAGGGTTTACAGTGTACAAAACAAGATTGTTCTGCTCTCTAGGCATCCAAGGAATAATGAAACGGCTGCCGTCTGCATTCCAGAACGGTATACCAAAATACTGGTCTAAAGTGTGGTCGAAATCGCCCCAAACAGTATTGCCGCTCTCAACATTTACAAAAGCAACTTTAACCTCAGGGTTCTTGTCACCTGCTTTAGGATAACGGGTCTCTGTAATGAAACCATGTTTCCCTCTTGAATCATAGATAGGGAACATTGAAATAGCGCTGTCATCAAATTTGTAATATGCAAGAGTCTTGCTGTCAGGACTCCACCAGAAAGCTTTATATCTTGATGAACGGCCCAAAATCTCCTCATAGTAAACCCAAGAAGCATATCCGTTCATATTAACATTTGTACCATCTTCTGTAAGTTTCTTTACAGAAGAAGTTGCAGCATCCCATACACAAAGGTTATTGTCCTGGTCTGTAAAGGCAATCTTGGTACTGTCGGGAGAAAGAGTAGGATTCTTTGCTTTTTTTGCAAACTCAGAAGACATAAAGGCAACCATCTGAGCAGCTGCAGGTGCTATCTCTTTCTTTGAGTTCTGCGCAGGTGTCTGCACACCTGTTTTAACGTTGAAGTTGTAAAATTTGAACTCCCTTCCCTCTCTCTGAGCAAGGGAAACGGTATTTTTGTCTGCCCAACCCATAACCATAGGAAGCTGGTTAACAATACCTTCAGGCAATTTTCCGGTTATCTGCTCCTGTGTAAGGGCCTTCTTCTGGCTCTCCTGCGCATTAACTGCTGTTGCACAGCAAAGCAACAGGGCAGAAATAATGAATAGTCTCTTATATAGTTTCATAATCAATTGAATTTATCTATTTGTGATAAAGATATTACATAATTTTTGTCATTCAAAATACTTGTCATTGAAGTTTACAAGATAAACCCTCTCAATTCCACGGGTAATTGCTGTGTAAAGCCACTTGAGGTCATCAAGGGATATATCATCCTTCCACAGATTATTGTCTACAAAGACACATTTCCACTGACCTCCCTGAGACTTGTGTCCTGTAATTGCAGTTGCATACTTTATCTGAAGCGCATTAAAATATTTGTCCTCACGCACCTTCTCCATCCTCTTTTTACGCACCGTAATATGCTCATAATCTGCATAAACGCCTTCAAACAAAGCTTTTTGCTGCTCCTTATCCAAAGAGGGGGAAACAGAAGCCAGTGTATCCAAAATTATTTTTGCATCAATTTCTACATTGTCATAATCCGGGAACCTGAGCGTTGCCTGTGCAAAATTAAGCCCGTACCGCTCTTCATACTTGCCAATCTTTACCAGCTCAGCCACATCCCCGTTTGCAATAAAATCCAGTTGTGGTACATTTTCCAAAAACTGGTAACAGTTCTTTACAATCATGAGCTTGTCACCTTTGGTAAGCTGCTCCTCCATAAACAGAACAGTCTGCCTTATACCCATATTATATTTGTTTGCCCTCAAATTGGAGCGGCACAAAACCACAACCTCATCCAAACCATATTTTGAGATTGCCCAATCAAGCTCCTCTATAAGTTCTCCTCCCGACAATCTTTTGAAATCTTCAAATCCTCTGCAACAAAACTGAGGTGGAGCATCATCCTGCTGCTCTATCTGTTCCCTGAGCATAGTAGCATTGTAAAGTATACCACTCTCTGAAGCCTGTCTTACAACCTCCCTTAGAGTAACCATATCCACATTGCCCAGCTGAGAAACATAATCTGCATCAAGAGCAGGGCTCTCATCCATACCTATTGGGGGCAGCTGGGCAGAATCCCCCATAAGGACCAGTTTATTGCCGCTGTTCTGTCTTATATAGCTTACCAGATCCTCCAAAAGATCCCCACTACCAAAAATTGTGCTCTCCATACCTGTGCCAATAGAGATAAGGGAAGCCTCATCAACTATATATACGGTATTGCTGCTTTTATTGAAATCCAGTCTGAATTTGGCATCCTTGTCTGCAAGTGACTTTTGCCTGTATATCTGCTTGTGGATAGTTTTTGCCTGTACTCCTGAATAGTTGGAAAGAACTTTTGCTGCCCTTCCTGTTGGTGCCAGGAGAACATACTTTTGCTTGAGTTCCTTAAGGACATTTATAAATGCTGAGATTGCAGTTGTCTTTCCTGTACCGGCATAACCCCGTACAATAAGAATAGGGAATTCGTCGGGAGAAGCAGAGAGAAATCCACCCAGTTTCTGGAAAAGTTCTTTCTGTCCTATTGTGGGCTCCATACCCAGCTTCTGCTCCATTAAAGAGGCAAGATACTTCTCTAGCGCCATCTCCAGATTGCAAATACTATTATTAGTGAGTATACCTCAAGACGGCCAAGGAGCATCTGAAGTGCAAGGACAAATTTACCCATTACCGGTATTTGTGAGAAATTGCCCAAACCACCTACACTACCAAAACCAGGCCCCACATTACCCATATTGGAAATAGATGCGGAGAAGGAATCCATATAATCTACACCCATAAATGTAAGGAGTGCTCCACCGGCAAATATGATAAGGAAGTATAGTACTATATATAAATTTACAGCAGATACCATTGAGTTGTCAACTATAGTCTCCCCTACCCTTACAGGAATTACAGCTGTAGGATGCATCTGCTTTTTAAGCTGAACTCTAAGGCTCTTCCAGAAAATTAGTATTCTGTCTGTTTTCAATCCTCCAGAAGTTGAGCCGGAGCATGCACACTGCATAGAGAGGAACATTAGTGTAAGAATAGAAAGCGGTGGCCAAATGCTTGAATCAACTGTTGCAAATCCGGTTGTTGAGATATATGATACAGCAGTAAAGAGACTGTTCCATATAGTACCCCAAAAACCGGTATGAGGCCCCTGAATCCACAAATCTATACTTATAAGAATAGTAGCCACACCTATTGTTGCCAAATAAAATTTGGTTACTGGAGATTTGAACAGCTTAAGGGAACGCTCTACAAATGTTGAATAGAGCAATCCAAAATGCAATCCTCCAAGAATCATAAATATTACAGAAACCAGTTCAACTTTAAAAGAACCGTAAGCTCCAATTGAGGCATTTCTGGTACTGAAACCTCCCGTTGCAACAACACTGAAAGCGTGGTTTACTGCATCAAAAACGCCCATACCCGCCAAAGTGTATCCTATAGTGGCCAAAACTGTCATTCCAATAAAAACACTGGAGATAATTCTTATAACCTCCTTTGTCCTGAACCTGTAATTCTCCTTTGAGAGTGATGAGAGCTCCATTTTACTTAATCTCATCTTAAAGGTACTTACCATAGGGAGTATAAGCAGCATAAACACAACTACTCCAATACCTCCAATAAAGTGGGTTGAAGATCTCCAAAAAATGAGACTCTTGGGCAAGGCTTCTATATCTGTAAGGATTGTTCCACCTGTAGTGGTATATCCGGAGACACTCTCAAACCATGCATTGATAAGAGAGAACTCACCTCCCCACAACACATACGGCAACATTCCAAATATACATGAAAGAATCCAGGATAAAACTATAATGGTAAATCCCTCCTTAATATGTATCTCCTCATGTTTCCTTACAAATATCAGTGGGAAAAGACCTGTTGTAAATGTTATTACGCCACTTAAAAGTAGTGGAGAAAAAGCAGAATCAAAATCATATATGACAGAGACTATTACGCTTATAAACATAAACGCAGCATTAAACAGCAAAGCAATGCCAATATTTCTTGAAACTACACTTATATTCATCTTTTATCCCTGTTTGGTGAGTTTCCTGTTTAACTCTATAAGCTCCTTAACATTGTCATTAAGTTCCTTAAGCTCGTCATCATCATTGTCTATCTTAACAGTATAGCTCTTCTTGCGGAAATGATAATCTGAAATTCCCTGAGATATTTTCAGCAGAGGATTTACAAAATAGAAATTGATAAAGTAATTGAACAGGAATATAAGTATCATACCCATTGATACTGTAACTACACCCGGCATAATACTCCTGTAAAAACTCTCGCTCATTATCATTGAATTCTCAGCCAACGCCTCCTGTGAGATATTGGAAAGATTAAGAAGATACCCCCTCAGTTTCATGTACACCGGATGCACCTTAGTAAAATACCAGGTCCTTCTCTCTACATAATCACCCTCCCAAACTTGTGGAGCATCATTCATTACAATAAAATAAGTTGTATAAGCAAAAAGAACAGAATCTGCATAATTGCGCTCCTGGGGTGTTGTAAAATTATTGCGCAACTCAGTAAGATAACTGCTGAAACGGTTATCATCCTTGTCCCTTACTTTTACCACTCCTTGTTCATCACCAAGACTCTCCAGAAGATTGAAGGAATATTCATCAGTTACCTCTGTAAGAAGTCTTGTAGTATTGATAGCAGAAATATTGTCGTTTATAAGGTTGGCAACTGTATTTCTCATCCTTACAAACTCATATATGGATATAGCACTGGATACCAGCAAAATGCTTCCAATGACAACAAAGCCCAATGATATTTTTCTCTTTATAGTCATAACCAATATAATAGGTGACTACAAATATATAAAAAAAACAGGATGACAGTTATGTCATCCTGCTTTTATATTATATGTATATAGATTATTTGTTCTCCTCTACATATTTGTTATACTTGTCATAGTTGGTCTGGAAATCACCACCTTTCTCACGGAAACGGAAGTAGATGTTCTTCAAGTACTCAGCACATGCAAGTTTGATGTCTGCATCCTCAGATACTTCAAATGCTTTCTCAAATGGAACAATTGCACTCTCCAAAGTTTTCTCCATCTGCTCCAATAGAGCGTTGTATTTGTTGTCATCAAGCTCATTCTGTGCTTTATCCTGAATATCTACAGCCCAATCATAGTATGCGCAACCTGCTGCAAATGGTGCGTAAACATATTTTGCATCAATCTGAGTAGCTTTGTCAAATGCTGCAATAGCCTCCTCAAATTTGTTCAATTTGCGGTATACGCTACCCTCTGCATATACTAGAGAAGCATTGTTAGGCTCATTGCCCTGAGCAACTTTAAGGATAGTAAGAACTTTCTCAGGATCATCATTAGACTCAAGGTAAATGTTAATTAGAGATACCAAAACAGACTGGCTGGTTGGGAATTTCTCAAAAGCAGTTGTAAGGATTTCTTTACATTTAACAGTATCACCTTTAGCTTTGTAGTTGTCAGCTAGAGATGCACGGATATCACCATCCAACTCATAATTGATAGACAAACAATACTCATAGAATTTGATAGCTCTGTCAGCATCTTTAGCCATATTAGCTGTTACTGCAGTGTAATATGCCATTGTAGTGTCAATTACTGCAATAGCAGGATGGTTAGAAACATTGTAAGTTTTCTCAAAACCTGCAGAAGCGCCAACATAGTTACCTAGAGTATAGTCAGCCATTGCGTTATCATAATATTTGTTCTTAAGGTTGGTTGCAGACTCTTTGATAGCCTTAACCTGTTTGTTTGCTGCATCAAGCTCTGCTGCTTTGTTAAGAGCCTCAAAAGCTAGATCCAAAGCACCCTCAACAACTGGTTTTGTAACTGTCCAAGTTACAAGAACACCATTCTCATCATAGTAAAGAACTTTGTCTGCATAGTTCTCGGCAGTATAAAGTTTACCGCCTTTCTCAACCTGCTCAGTAGAAAGAACCTGCTGGTCTTTAATAAGAAGTTTCACCTGCATTTGAGGAGATCCCTGCAACAGACCCTGTGCAGGAGCATCATAACAGCTCATGTAAGCGTTAGCCAACTTAACCCAAGTAGCTGGTTGAGCACCTTTTTTAGGGTTCTCAACATCTGCCTTAGCTTTGTTCAATGCTTTCATTGCATCAGTTGCTGCTTTGCTCTGTGCACCAGCCTGTGATGCAATCATTAGTAGTGAAACTACTGCAAATAATAATTTTTTCATCTCTTATAAAGTTAGTATAATTAATAATTTTATTCCTCAGCTATTTCAGAAGGTTTGTCCTCACTCTTGTTTACTACACAAACAGCAGCAATTGAGTCACCCTCCCTTACATTTATAAGTTTTACTCCCTGTGTTGCCCTGCTCAACAAACTTATGGCAGATACTGCAACCCTTATAGTAATGCCTGATTTGTTAATGATCATAAGGTCATTATCCTCAGTTACAGATTTAAGAGCAACAAGATTACCTGTCCTTTCAGTAATATTAAGAGTCTTCACACCTTTTCCGCCCCTGCTTGTAAGCCTGTAATCCTCAAGGTCAGATTTCTTGCCATATCCGTTCTCGCTGACAACAAGAATAGTGCGGTTCTCCTCCTTTACTTTATCAGGCTCTACACAAACCATACCAATAACCTCATCATCCTCCTCAATGGTTATACCTCTTACACCGGCACTGGTTCTTCCAATGGCTCTTGCATCCTGCTCGTTGAACCTTACACACTTGCCGTCCCTTCCAGCAATCAGAATCTCATTGTTTCCGTTGGTAAGAAGAGCCTCAATAAGCTCATCACCCTCCCTTACGGTAATGGCATTTACACCATTTACCCTTGGTCTGGAGTAAGCCTCCAATGAAGTCTTCTTAATTGTACCTCTCTTGGTACCAAGTACAATGTAGTTATTGTTTATATACTCCTCATCACTTAGAGTAGGTACATTCAAGTATGCACAAACCTTATCCTCAGGCTCAATATTTATCACGTTCTGTATTGCACGTCCTTTAGATGTCTTGGTTCCCTCAGGAACATCATAAACCTTAAGCCAGAAACATTTGCCTTTCTGTGTAAAGAACATCATTGTACTGTGCATGTTGGCAACGTAGATATGCTCAATAAAGTCCTCTTCTCTAGTTGTACTTCCTTTGGCACCTACGCCGCCCCTGTTCTGCAATCTGTATTCGTTAAGAGGGGTCCTCTTAATATAGCCCAAATGCGAAATTGTAATTACCACATCCTCATCCGGATAGAAATCCTCAGGATTGAATTCATCTGCAGAAGGGACAATTGCAGTTCTTCTCTCATCACCAAATTTAGCTTTAAGTGCAGAAAGCTCTTCCTTAATGATATCCATCTGCATGCTCTCATTTGCAAGCACCTCGGTGAGATGATTGATAAGCTTCATCAGCTCATTGAACTCGTTCTGAAGTTTCTCCTTCTCCAACCCTGTAAGCTGACGCAACCTCATCTCAACAATTGCAGCTGCCTGAGCCTCTGTAAATGCAAATCTCTCAATAAGACCATTCTTTGCATCATCAACAGTCTTGGATGCCCTAATGATTGCAATTACCTCATCAAGCACATCCAAAGCCTTTAGCAATCCCTCCAGAATATGTGCTCTGGTTTTAGCCTTATTAAGCTCAAACTGCGCCCTGCGTACAACTACCTCATGTCTGTGGCGTACATAATATTTGATAAGCTGCTTAAGATTAAGCAATCTTGGTCTGCCATCTACAAGAGCAATATTGTTTACTGAGAAACTGCTCTGCAGAGCTGTATATTTGAAAAGGGTATTAAGCACTACGTTTGCAACTGCTCCCATTTTGAGTCTGATTACAATACGCATACCGTTACGGTCACTCTCATCGTTTACATAAGCAATTCCGTCAACCCTCTTCTCCTCTACAAGTTCTGCAATTTTCTCAATAAGTTCCCTTTTGTTTACCATGTAAGGGATCTCAGTAACAACTATAGTCTCACGGCCACTGTCATTTACTTCTATATCTGTCTTGGCCCTTACGACAATCCTGCCTCTACCTGTCTCAAATGCCTCCCTTATACCCTGATAGCCCTGAATTATACCGCCTGTAGGGAAATCCGGACCTTTTACATGCTCCAACAGGCCGTCAACTGTAATCTCCTTATCGTCTATATATGCTATAATGGCATCACAAATCTCATTAAGGTTGTGAGGTGCCATATTTGTAGCCATACCTACAGCAATACCTGATGCACCGTTAAGAAGCAATAGCGGAGCTTTAGCAGGAAGCACTACTGGTTCCTGCAATGTATCATCAAAGTTATTTCTGAAATCTACTGTATCCTTGTCCAAATCAAGCAGAACCTCCTCAGCCATTGCATTGAAACGTGCCTCGGTATAACGCATAGCCGCAGCAGAATCTCCATCAATTGAGCCAAAGTTACCCTGACCCTGAACCAACATGTAACGCATGCTCCAATTTTGTGCAAGCCTTACCATTGCATCATATACACTTGAATCTCCATGTGGATGGTACTTACCAAGAACCTCACCTACAATACGGGCAGATTTCTTGAACTGTCCTCCCGATGTAAGTCCCAACTCGCTCATTCCGTACAATACCCTTCTATGAACCGGTTTTAATCCATCCCTCACATCCGGAAGCGCTCTTGATACAATCACAGACATTGAGTAATCAATGTAAGCACTCTTCATCTGATCCTCAATATTTATCTGATGTATCCTACCTTGTGTCTCTTCTATTTCCATGTCCGTTTGTTAATTTTACAAAACTGCACACCTAAGCACAGTAATAACATACAAAATTACGCATTTTTTTTGATTAAATAAAGGATAACGAGCAAAATTGAGTTATTTTAGCGCAAATTTTATAAACATGCATTTACAACTATCGAGCGAACTTAACGACATCCTTACTTATGCCAAAGAGGAGGCAATGAGACTTGGTAACTACATTGTTTCTACAGATCACCTGGTACTGGGAATTTTGAGGCATTCAGACAATGCAGCAATACACTTTCTCAATATACTTGGCATAAATACAGCCGAGCTTAAAGCATATATAGAGGATAACGTAAGAGCCAAAGAACCAATACCATACGAGAAAGAAAACATGCTTGCCCTATCCAAAGGGAGCGAGAATGCACTTAAAATAATGTTTTTGGAAGCACGTTCACTTCATGCAATAAAACCTGAATCAACGCATCTTATGCTGGCTATTCTAAGGTCACAGGACGGCAATGCCATAAAATACTTGGAACAACAGGGAATTGGCTATGACAAACTCAAGGAACTGGCCAAAGGGGAACCGGCCAATGAGGAGCCAAACATGGATGAAGAGAAACATGAACACCAGGTGGAGAATTCAAATGAAAATGTTGATGATGTACTTGAAAACAAGCCTCATCAGGAGAAAAAAACCGGGGGAGCAATAAAGATTGGACAAGGTAAAGATGCTCAGGGGAAAACGCCTGTTCTGGACAGTTTTGGTTACGATCTCACCAAGGCAGCCTTGGAAGACAAACTGGACCCGGTTGTCGGGAGGGAAAAAGAGATAGAAAGGCTTGCCCAGATTTTGGGAAGAAGAAAGAAAAACAATCCTGTACTCATAGGTGAACCAGGTGTAGGAAAATCTGCTATTGCAGAAGGGCTTGCCATTAGAATTGCAAAAAAGAACGTATCCAGGGTACTTTTGGATAAAAGGCTGGTTTCCTTGGATATAGGTTCCATAGTGGCTGGTACAAAATACCGCGGACAGTTTGAGGAAAGAATGAAAGCCATCCTAAATGAGCTTAGCAAAAACCCTCATATTATACTGTTCATAGATGAGATGCATACCCTTGTGGGAGCAGGTGGAGCGGCAGGATCGCTAGATGCCGCAAACATGCTCAAACCGGCACTTGCCCGTGGAGAGATACAGTGCATTGGAGCAACCACACTGGATGAATTCCGCCAGTTCATTGAGAAGGACGGAGCTCTTGAGCGCAGGTTCCAGAAAGTGATTGTTGAAGCAACCAACTATGACCAGACCCTGGACATTCTTGAGAAGATAAAGGAGAGGTACCAGAAACACCACAACGTGGTATACACAGATGAGGCAATAAAAGCATGTATTTCACTGAGCCAAAGGTATATAACAGACCGTTGCCTTCCCGACAAAGCCATAGATATAATGGATGAGGCGGGCAGCCGCGTACACCTTAAGAACATTAAGGTATCCAAGAGAATACAGACCCTTGAGAAGGCAATTGAAATAATAGTTGCAGAGAAGAAGGATGCTGTTGCCTACTCAGATTTTGAGAAGGCCGCAATGTACCGAGACATAGAGAAAAACAAACGTGAGGAACTGGAGTCAGAAAGGGCAAAATGGCAGAAAAAACAGGTTGCCCATCCATCTGAGGTAACAGCAGAAGATGTGGCACAGGTACTGAGCATGGCCACCAATATCCCTGTAAGCAAAATTGCCCAAAGCGAGGGAAACAAACTCTCTGCAATGGGAGCAACACTGCGGGAGAAAATAATTGGACAGGACTCTGCTGTAGAGACAGTTACACGTGCTATCCAACGCAATAGGGCAGGCTTGAAAGACCCTAACAAACCTATAGGCACCTTCCTTTTCCTTGGACCTACCGGAGTAGGAAAAACCCAGCTTGCCAAAGTACTTGCACAATATATGTTTGATTCTCCCGACAGCATCATACGCATAGACATGAGCGAGTACATGGAGAAACATGCTGTGAGCCGCCTTATAGGAGCTCCTCCGGGCTATGTAGGATACAACGAGGGAGGTCAGTTGAGCGAAAGGGTACGCCGCAAACCTTACTCCGTGGTACTGTTGGACGAAATAGAAAAAGCACACCCCGATATCTTTAACTTGCTGCTTCAGGTACTTGATGAAGGACGCCTCACCGACAGCAACGGGCGCCACATAGATTTCCGCAATACAGTACTTATCCTCACTTCCAACATTGGAACCAAAGAGCTTAAGGAGTTTGGCAAAGGGCTTGGATTTGCAAATGTTTCAAAGAGGGACACAGCTGCCAACTCACGCGCTATCATTGAGAAAGCCCTTAAAAAGGCATTCACCCCTGAGTTCCTCAACAGACTGGATGAGCAGATACTCTTCAATCCCCTAACCAAAGAGGATATTGAGAGAATCATTGATATAGAACTCAAGGATCTGTACGAGCGCGTTGCTCAGGCTGGCTACACCCTAAAACTTGGCAAAGGGGTTAAGAAATTCGTCGCAGAGGCCGGCTACGACCCACAATACGGAGCACGCCCTCTAAAACGTGCCATCCAGCGCTACATAGAAGACCCGCTTGCAGAAAAAATCATCTCCGGAGAAGTAAAACCCGGAGAAACAATCACACTGAGGCTGCACAAAGGGGAAGTACGATAGAACCCGCCACCGCTCCGGCGGTGGTTTGGTACCAAAAAGTAGCATTTTCGGAACCAAAGTTGTGTGGTTGATGCAGTTTGGTGCCAAAAAGTAGCATTTTCGGGGCCAAAGCTGTGTGGTTGATGCAGTTTGGTGCCAAAAAGGGGCATTTTCGGGACCAAAGTTAGTGGGGCGCTGTGGTTTGGTGCCAAAATGAACCACTTTCGGGACCAAAGTTATGAGATTTATACGATTTACAGCAACTGCAACAAGAACTTGCGGCTTCCCATGTTGTGGATTACATAAAAATCTTCTGGAAGGGCTCCTGCAAGGAGCTCTTTTTCGTACAGACGCTGCGGAAGACGCTGGAAAGTCTTTCTGTGCACATGATACTCCACTGGAGGGCGCTCACCCGCAAACTTGAACCCAAGCTTCTCATACACATCGCCTGAACTCCACTCCGTATCAGAATATGTCATAACCTCGAGCGGCGTACCCGGCTCAATACGGGTATATCTCTCCTCCACAAAAGCATTAAGCAAGCGGCCCATTCCGCCTACAACCCTCACACCAGGCAGCGAGGCATAGCGGACCCACTCATAAGAATCAAAAATAAGAATGTTGGTATTATCCTGCTCCTCCTTAGGAACATTCTGCAACGGAGAATCTATCCTGCGCACCATAGGCCTACCCTCAGAAAAAGTAGCCACTGCAACAATCTCTCCCTCATACTCAAGTGCATATCTGTACCTGCACTTTGCACTTGAATAAGAATGATACTTCTGCAAAAACCCCCTCACATGCTCCCCCAACTGCTGATTCCCCCTACCGCTCAACACTCTGCACTTGCGGGCAAACACGCTCCTGAATCTCTCCAACCTGGCCAAAATCCTCTCCTGCACCATCTCCCTGGCAGCCCACCATCTATCTTCATACAAAAACAGTCTGTCTCCCGACAAATCTTCATCAGGCTCCTCCCCTGCCGGCACCAACTGCACAGCAAAATCATAATCCGGAAAAATGAAACTGTTCCCGTACTCTATAAAATCTATATAAGAAGATTCCAGAAAACTCCTGAAACCAGATCTAAACAAACTCTCCATACCCCAAATTTAGAAAATATCCATCAAATTATAACTTTTGAACAAATAAATTTGGATTTTGATAAATTATATCTATCTTTGCAGTCCCAAAACGGGAGATTCGCTAGCTCAGCAGGTAGAGCACAACACTTTTAATGTTGGGGTGCTGGGTTCGAGCCCCAGGCGGATCACAAGAAGCCTTCGGAAACGAAGGCTTTTTTTGTGCAATTTCAGAGCCATTTCTGCGCAAACTCAGGTAATGTGGACAAAAACGGTTGGTGATACCCTATATAACGCATTGATAAAT